>JAAVHW010000001.1 GCA_014799525.1 Clostridiales bacterium
CTTGCCATTTATACTGCTTACACATAAACTATATCAAAATTATTGATTTTCGAGCATACTCTTGACTTTCATCAGTCTTGTCGTAGCTCCGCGCTCATTCTCGTCGAGCTTCATAGTGATATACTTTATCGTCTCTTCAAGCTGAGGTATCATAACGTATTCAAGCGCATTGACGCGACGGCGGTTGCGCTCTATCTCATCGGCAAGCATATTGCAGGTCTTTTCCACTTCGGCGAGTTTAAGAAGCTTTGGAAGCAGCGCGGAAAGTGACGCGACGGAACTGTCAAGCTCGCTTGTGACCGTTGCAAATGAATATGGATAAAGTTCCTGCGCATCACCCTTGATTATTTCAAATACGGGCACGTCAACGCTCATCACGTTTTGTGACGATACGTTGAGCTGCACCTTAGTACCAGGCAGCGCAATGGCTTCCTCTATAACCGCGTCGGACGAAACAGTGCGCGCAAGCATAAAGGCTTTGAGTGACGCGCCAAGCTCGTCCTCTACCTCTTCCCTAAGCCGCTTGTTTTCACGGATATAGAGCATAAATCTGCGTATCATCTCATCAGATTTATCCTTTAATAGTTTGTGTCCGCGAGTGGCGGTTTTAAGACGGGTTTTGAGTCGCCTTAATTCCATTCTCGTCGGATTGACGTTGAGCTTTGCCATTTTTAGCCCTCTTTCCTGTCGAGATACTTTTCGATATATTCGTCGCGAATACGCTTCAGCTCGCTTCTCGGGAGAATTTTGAGAAGATTCCAACCAAGGTCGAGCGTTTCCTCAATAGTACGGTTCTTATCGAAGCCCTGCGACACATACTGCTTTTCAAACTCTTCTGCGAACTCCGCAAACTTCTTATCCGTTTCCGTAAGTGCGGCGTCACCGAGTATTGAGCTAAGCTCCTTNGCTTCCTTGCCCTGCGCGTATGCNCTGAACAACTGGTTCATNGTGTCCGCNTGGTCCTCTCTCGTCTTNCCCTTGCCNATACCCTTATCCTTCAAACGTGACAGTGACGGCATGACGTCGATTGGAGGAACGATACCTCTCTTGAAAAGCTCACGCGAGATGATAATCTGTCCTTCCGTNATGTAGCCCGTNAGGTCNGGGATTGGGTGAGTNTTATCATCTTCGGGCATTGTCAGAATAGGTATCTGCGTAATTGANCCNTTNTTGCCNACGATTCTGCCCGCGCGCTCNTACATACCTGCAAGGTCGGTGTACATGTAGCCTGGATATCCACGNCTNCCNGGGACTTCCTTTCTTGCCGCCGAAACCTCACGCAACGCTTCTGCATAGTTGGTGATATCTGTCGTTATAACAAGCACGTGCATATCCTTCTCGAATGCGAGATACTCTGCCGCGGTCAACGCCATACGCGGAGTGGATATACGCTCGACTGCTGGGTCGTTTGCGAGGTTTATAAACATAACCGCGCGCTCGATTGCGCCAGTCTTTCTGAAATCGTTGATGAAGAAATCCGCTTCCTCAAATGTGATACCGACTGCCGCGAATACNACTGCGAACTTNGCGTCNCTTCCGAGAACTCTTGCCTGTCTTGCAATCTGTGCGGCAAGCTCNGCNTGCGGCATACCCGACATAGAGAATACNGGGAGCTTCTGTCCACGGACGAGCGTATTGAGTCCGTCAATAGCNCTGATACCCGTNTGAATNAACTCGTTGGGGTAATCNCGCGCAACGGGGTTNATAGGCTGACCNTTTATATCCATNTTCTTATCGGGAATGATNGGCGCGCCGCCNTCACGCGGTCTGCCCATACCGTCAAAGACTCTGCCGAGCATATCCTCGCTTACGCCAAGCTCAATGCTNTGNCCCAAGAACCTCGCCTTAGAGGTGGACATCTTTATGCCCTGCGACGGCTCGAATAGCTGAACGAGNGCCTTGTCGCGGTTTATCTCAAGCACCTTACCGCTACGCACTTCGCCGNTTGCCTGTCTTATCTCAACAAGCTCGTTGTACTTGACGCCCTCGACGCCCTCGACGAGCATAAGCGGTCCGACGATTTCTCTTATNGTATTATATTCTTTAAGCATCAGAATTCCTCCCCGTCTCCGACAAGCTCGGTCATCTCTTTCTTTATCTCGGCAAGAATGCCGTCAAATTTACTCATNTCCGTTTCGGGGATATACTTGGCTCTGCCTATCTTTTCGCGAACGGACAATTCCAAAATATCCTCGATATCAACATTCTTACCAAGCGCTTCGCCCGCAAGTTTGTCGAATGTGAGTATAAGCTTCATCATATACTGCTGTTTTGCAAGCGAGGTAAACGTGTCAACCTCGTGGAATGCGTTCTGGTGCAAATAGTCCTCTCTTATGGACTTTGCCGTTTCCATCGTAAGTCTGTTTGCAGGTGACAGCGCGTCCATACCTACAAGGCGAACTATCTCATCAAGCTGAGCCTCCTCCTGCAAAATACGCATACACGCTTTGCGCAGAGAAACCCATTCCTCGCCAACGCTTTCGCCATACCAATCGGCAAGTCTGTCCGCATACAGCGAGTAGCTTGCAATCCAGTCAATTGCAGGGAAATGACGCTTGTATGCAAGAGCCGCGCTAAGTCCCCAGAATACCTTGACTATACGCAAGGTAGCCTGCGCGACAGGCTCTGAAAGGTCGCCGCCTGGAGGCGAAACTGCGCCGATAGCCGTAATTGAACCCGTCACATTCTCCTGTCCGAGAACCTTTACAATGCCCGCTCTTTCATAGAACTCTGCAAGTCGTGAGCTAAGATATGCAGGATATCCTTCTTCACCAGGCATCTCTTCAAGACGGCCCGACATTTCACGAAGAGCCTCCGCCCAACGCGACGTGGAGTCCGCCATGATTGCCACCGAGTAGCCCATATCTCTGAAATACTCTGCAATTGTAATACCCGTATAAATTGAAGCTTCACGCGCCGCAACAGGCATATCCGACGTGTTTGCGATAAGCACCGTACGCTTCATAAGCGGCTGACCGCTGCGTGGGTCGATAAGCGCAGGGAACTCGTTGAGAACGTCCGTCATCTCGTTTCCGCGCTCGCCGCAACCGACGTATACGATTATGTCCGCGTCCGCCCACTTTGCAAGCTGGTGCTGAACAACAGTCTTTCCGCTTCCGAACGGACCGGGAACAGCCGCCACGCCGCCCTTTGCGATTGGGAAGAGCGTATCAATGACTCTCTGTCCTGTGACAAGGGGTGTAAGCGGTGACATTTTTTCTTTATAAGGTCTGCCCTTACGAACAGGCCATTTTTGAAGCATGGTGATTTGCTTTTCGCCGTTTTCCGTCTTGACTACCGCAATGGTTTCGTCAACGGTAAACTCACCCGACTTTATTTCCGTAACGATACCGCGCACGCCGTAAGGTATCATTATCTTGTGGACGATGAGTACGTTTTCCTGAACGGTGCCGATAACGCTACCGCTCTCAACGCTGTCGCCCACGTTTACGCAAGGCAGGAATTCCCACTTCTTGCTGTGGTCAACCGCTGGCAGGTAAACGCCGCGCTCGATACGGTCGCCAGCAAGCTCTTTGAGCTTTGCAAGCGGACGCTGTATGCCGTCGTATATTCCTTCGATAAGTCCTGGTGCAAGCTCAACGGATAGCGGCTCGCCCGTAGACACGACTTCCTCACCTGGTCCAAGTCCACTCGTTTCCTCGTACACCTGAATAGAAGCCTTGTCACCTCTAAGCTCGATAACCTCGCCAATGAGCTTTTTATCGCTCACCTGCACGACGTCGAACATCTTGCTCTCCGCCATACCTTCGGCGACAATCAACGGTCCGGATACCTTTACGATTCTTCCATTTTCCATATCAGTCCTCACTGCCAAACAGCACGTCCGCGCCGATAGCCTTTTCCACGTTGGCATTTATGCCCTTAAGTCCGAGGTGCATATTCCCCTCGGCTGACGGAATCGGAACTATGACGGGATACGCGCGTGACTTGTATCTCTTTATATACATCTCCGCCTGCATCGCAACCTTTTCGGTGACGAATATGACGGAATAGTTTCTTGCTAAGGTATGCACGGTTTCGCGCGCTTGAATCTCCCCTTCAACGGGAAAAACGTCAAGACCGATTGCCTTGAACGCAAGCACAGAATCCTTATCACCTACAACCGCGATTGCACCCTCACGCATAGATTTCACGCATCCTTTCTCTTATTTGACTTTGCTCCACGCCGTTCTTGATACCTGCGACCGCAAGCTTTGCGACTCTAATCTGAGTTATCTTTGTCAGATAGAACGCAACGATTGGCGCTACGCTGAACATATCGTCCTTTTTGTCCTTCCACACCTTGAGCAAAGCGTTATCCTGCTCCACCTCGAACGCCACAAGATTGCCGTCATCGACAACCTTAGCAACGGTTTCCTCGTATGGAGTACGCTTGCACTTTTCTTTTAGCGTTTCGGTGCCAAGCTCGTATATTGCAGGCAAGAAGTCAAGCTCGCCGCCCTCAATAAAGCCCTCTTCGAAATAGGACTTTGAAAGTCCAAGCCGCTTACATCTCATAAACGCACCGACGTTAAGCCCGTCCACCTTACGCACAAAATACTCGTACGCCGCCTTTCCCATTTTCTTCTTCGTTGAAAATACATAGGCGTACGTACATTTGTCAACAATACAGTCCACTGCATGCGGGGAAACGTTCTCAAGCTTTTTAAGCTCGGATATAGCTTTCACAAACTGCACGGGAGCTTCGGGCTGTCCTTCAACGTCAAGCCAAGCCTTGATTTGTTCTACCTCATAAAGTCCGTTTGGAGCAGTCACGGCTTTTTTGCCCGTTATCTTGCTCTTGAACAAAGCTTTGAGATTGAGAAAATCATACTGCACCAAAAACGCGTCAAGTGCGCCGTCCACGTTGAATTCTCTAAGGAACGCCGCCGCCTTTTCTTCCTCGCTCAAAAACAAAGTATCGAAGTCGCAATCAGACATCGTAACGCCCGCGCCAAATCCCATATCAAGCAAGGCTCTGAACGCCGACTGGACGGTTGTACAGTCAAGCAACCTCGCAACCGATTGAACGGTAAACAGCGAGGCTTCCATGCTCTTGACTCTTGCGTTTTGATACATGAACTTGTCAGACATCAGCCGAATATTTCCTTTGCTATCTTAGTTTCAAGGCTTTCGCGAAGAAGCGCAATCTCAACCTCGAAGGTGAGATTTTTGTCAACTCCGCCGCCGCTTATCACCAAACCGTCAAACTCGCCGCACTCATTAGAAACGGTAAGCTTGATATTCCTTCTGTTTGCAAACTCGTTGACATCCTCTTTTGTGAGAACGTCCTTCTGCCTTTTGCCGACGGTGACGGTATCGCCGTCCTCCGCCTCGCTCAGCATACCGAGAAGCAGCTTCTTCATAGACGCATTGTCAAGACTGGCAAGCTTTTTAAGCGCACCCTCAAACACTCCGTCAAGCACATTTTTCTTTGCGGCGAGCTGAAGTTTTTTTACGTCAAGCTCCGCAACGGTCTTTGCGCGCACGGCTATATCGTCGGCAGCCCTATCCGTTTCAAGCCTTGAATTATAATAATAATTCTTGCACTTCTCGGCGGCGTCCGCGATAATCTCGTCCGCTTTTGCGCTCTGCTCCTCGATAAAGGAATTCGCTTTAATTTCCGCGTCGGAAATTATTTTTTGTACGATTGCTTCCTTACTCATAGTATTAAGCCGCCATTCCAGTGACAGTAGGAATCATAACTGCAAGCAGTGACACGAGCAACGCGAAGATTGCGTATGTTTCGACCATGACGGTAAGAACGATTGACTTACCAAGCTCTTCGGGGCGCTTTGCAAGCATAGCAATACCGCTGCAAGATACCTTTGACTGATAAAGCGCAGAGATAAGACCTACGATTGCCATAGGCAAACAAGCCGCAAACAGTGAAAGTCCCTCGCCAATCGTAAGGGGCATAACGCCACCAAACAAGTTTATCTTGACAAACACCAAGAAAGCGACAAGCAAGCCGTAGATGCCCTGCGTACCAGGCAGAAGCTGCATGACCAAGCATTTTGAGAACTTATCAGGGTCCTCACTGATAACACCTGCCGCGGCTTTACCTGCGATACCTACGCCGATTGCCGAACCCGTACCTGCCATACCTGCGGCAAGAGCCGCACCCAAAATGGCGATAAAGGTACCAATACTCATACCTACCATTTTTCTACCTCCTCACATCGAGATAAGTGTATTTTGTATTTGTTCCATAGGGCATGAACACGTGTCCGCCGCCCTCGTAGAATTTTCCATAGAATTCGATATACTGCAATCTGCAATTATGCACGTATGCGCCAAGCGTGGAAATTGCAATGTTGAATACGTGACCGACAAGGAATATCGGTATGCAGATTATATATCCGATAGCCGCCAGATTTACAGGCAGGAAGCCTATAACAACCTGACAGATTTGATTTACGACGAGTGCAACGACGCTGCCCGAGAGTCCCAAACCGAACAAACGCGCGTACGACAGAACGTCGGATATAATATTTACACCGTCGTACAGCTTAGCAAAGCCGCCAAAGAAGCCAAGTATCTTCTTTTTGCCCTTCTTGCCGCGTATACCCGAAAGCACGAGCAGGAACGCACCTACAAGCGCAAGCACCAAGCCGAGATATTTCACCCAAGCAAGTCCCTTTGCAAACAGCAAGCCTACGACAAGGATTGCGATACCTGCAAAGATAAGATACCATGTTCCAACCTCGCACAGCGCGTCCATAACCTTGCCCTTGCGGATAAGGTTGATTGCATTGAGCAACATACCCACAACCAAGTGCAGGAAGCCCAATCCAAACGAAATGCCAAGCATTATGATTGGCGAATTGCCTTCAAGCGGATTGAGCAATTGTAGCGTTTCAAGGAAAGTGCCTTCAATAGAAAGACCAAACCAGCCGCCAAATATCACGCCCCATATAAACGTGCTTATGCCGCCCATACCAACGATAAGCAACAATCTGCCCTTTCCAGGTACAGGTTTTTTGATAAAGTATGCCGCAAAACCGCCGATTGCAAGCAACAGACCGTACGCCGCGTCCGCCACCATCATGCCGAAGAACAGGAAGTAGAAGAATGACATAATTGGGTTCGGGTCGATATCCTTGCGGTAGTTGGGCACGCTATACATATTCGTGACGTCCTGATAGGGTTCGACTATGCGCGAGTTCTGCACGTACGTCGGCACCACCTCGTCCTCTTCGGGTTCTCTAAACTCATAGACAACCGTTTCGGACGTACCGTCCAGCGTTTCCTTTAGCTTCTCCTCAAACTCGGCTGGATACCACGCTTCAAGCACAAAACTCTCCTTAGTGGTGACAAATCCGTCAAGCGCGGAGTTTGTAGCTATTCTTACAAGATAATTGTCGTATAAAACTTTGAGGTCGGCAACTGCCGATTCCTTGGCAATTGCGCGAGTAGTAAGCGTGATTGACTCCTCTTCAAGCGCCTTTATCTGCGCGCACAGCTCGTCTATAATCTGTGACGGCGTACTGTCGCTATCTGATGTCTGACGCACAAAGTCCACTGACTGCAAAAATGCCGTAAGCTTTTCTGCAACCTCAATATGCGCTATCGCCACAAACGGTTGCGCCTTTGCGCTGTCACCGCAAAGCTCCACGCTTATAAGCTCGTTTTCATCAGCAAAATTCAAAAGCTCCTGCGTGTTCTGCGAAGGAACCGTACCCAAAACTACAATAGTCTTTTGAGTGTTCGCAAAGTAGGAGTACGGCTGTTCAAGCGACAAATACTGCTCGTGATTTTCAATCTCGCTTTGCAGCTTTGCCTTTGTCGCGGCAATCTCCTTTTGCCTTGTGGAAAACTCCTCGAGGTCGGCAACGTGCGCCATAATCTCAACCTCGCGAGAGCCAACCTCCATAAACTCGTCATAGCCTATCGTAGCAATAGAGTTTACGGGCGGTGTTTTAAGCTTGTTGTATATATATGGGTAATCGGAGTTTGCGGTCTTTTTTGCAAGTGCCGCCGCAATACGCTTCTGCCCCTTCAAGTAGTCAAATGCAAATCTTATTCTTGAAATGTCGACGTTCAGTTTTTCCGTAGAAGCGGAATTGTCAAGTCGCGCGGTATCCTCTATATCGCGCGTCTTACAAATCTCCACGTTTTTCGTTTTGTGGAGAGCTTCAAACAGTTTTTCCCTGTCATCGCGGTGCCCTATGAGCACCAGTTTTTTCATTTCAACAATCATTCTATCTCGTCAGCTTTATATAAACCTTATGCTTATTTATATTATATATCCACTATATTTAATGGCATTCGGTTGATTGACATTATTTGTCGCAATATTTTGCAAGCAACATATCAACAATTTTGTCAGCAGCGGCGTCCGCAGCGGACTTCTTTTCATCAATAAGAGCCTGCGCCTGCGCTTCGCCCTCCTTGATGATTTCTCGCGACCTTTCACTCGCCTTACGGCGCGCCTCATTCAAAGCATTCTCTCTATCAGCCTTGCAAGCCTGCGCAGTCTGCTTCTTTTGCTTTTCCGCCTCTGCCTCCGCCTCAAGGACAATTTCCTTTCCGCGCTGATATGCATCCTTTTGCATCTGCTCAGCTTTGAGCTCCGCCTCTTTTATTTCCTTTATAGTCGTTTCAATCATTGTCTGTCCTCTTCTATCTTGGCAATCATATCCAAACGGCGCTGATGTCTGCCGCCCTCATACTCGGCGGTAAACCATGCCTTTACAATCTCTTCCGCCTCTTGCGGTGTTATCACTCTGCCGCCAAGAGCTATTATATTCGCATTGTTGTGATTTTTTGTAAGCTTAGCCATATACGTGTTTGTAACCACCGCCGCACGGATGCCCTTGACCTTGTTTGCGGCAATTGAAATGCCAATGCCAGTGCCGCACATAATAACGCCGCACTCGCACTCGCCGCTCGCAACAGCCCTCGCGACCTTCTCACCGTATGCGGGATAGTCAACCGAGCTTTCATCAAAGCAGCCGAAGTCCACGACCTCAGCCCCAAGCAATTTGAGCGTACTCACAACGCTCTCTTTCAAAACAAATCCGCCGTGGTCACATCCGACAGCTACTTTGACCATACAAATCTCCAAAACACTTTTTATAAATTATACACCTCACAAGGTCAAAAATCAACCCTTTTTTAATTATCACACTTCACACACACACTTCGTGTGTTTACTCTGGTATAACTCTAACGTTATTATAGTGAAGCATTAAGCTGTGCATACTCGCACTTCGGTGATTGATATTCTATTTCGCTCACTACTATTATGAACTGCAAAATCGCGATAATGAGATGCAGTGCGCGCACACTTCGTGTGTTTGACTCTTGGATAATGACTTGTGCTTTTATAGCTAAATTATAAAATCGCGATAATGAGATGCAGAACGCGAAAGTGCCGCCTGCCTGACAAGCCTAATGTACATCTTCGGGGTCCCCGCAAAACGTCCCTGTTTTGTGGGGTAGAAATACATGACTTGGCAGGCAGGCGGCACTGACAAAGTTATGCGCTCATTAGCGCGATTTTACACGAGTTGGTGGAGTCTGCGCTTCTTAACAACCTGACACACAGCAGCAACAGTCAACGTCAGAACCATAAATCCACCGAAAACCGCGATGAGGATTATTGCCCACAGCGGCAGCATAGACGTTCTAAGATTGACGAACATCAAGTCGCCGAGATAGTCGGTGGTGTAACGAATCTTGCCGTCAGACGTGACTGTGTAGTCAGTCAGACGCTTCAAGCCGCCCTCTGCCGTAACCATGTATATTGCGATATCGTCAAGACCACCAAGCTCCTTGGGGACATCAACCTCAATTGTTGCGGTTGCGCCGTTGAGAGATACGATTGAGCTACCGTAGTACAGCTCCAGTCTGACCATAGCTGCAAGAGAAGCCTGATTGCCGATTAGCGGCATATACTGCTCAACCTTGAGCCACAAATCCATATCGCTTGCGGATGCGGAAGAGCTGTAAACCTCGTTTGCTACAAGTCTGTTTGCAACCACAAGGCTGTCAAGGTCAACCGCCGCATTCGACGTGCTGATATGCTTGGTTGTCAATTCCAAAATACCGTTTGCGCTGACGAGATTGTAGTTGTTCTTGTCAATGCTGCTATCCACAATCTCGACGCTGAACATGTATCTGCCAGAGCCAGTGATATCGCTTGCAAACACAACGTCCGTCTGTGCCTTGCTGATGCTTATGCTGTTTGACACGCTTCCCGCCATTGACACGGTGTAGTCAATCTTGTACGTCTTTCCTGACTCGTACGCCGCAGCGAGCAGCAAGACTCCTGTAGAAGTTGTAGAAGGCACGTATCCGTTTGACGAAATCGTGACGTTGACAACGAGCTTCAGGATTGTATACGTCGCGTAAACCGTTTCAGCGGCGTAGTTGGGGTTTGCCTCCTCAAACGCCTTGTTGAGCTGAACTCTTACGCGGTAGGTACCTGCATTGCGCATTTCATCAACAGCCTCGAACTCCGCACCGTTGGTCTGCTTGAAGTAGGTGATGTCAACGTACTCATCCTTCAGACTAAGCTCTGGAGCATGCGTGTTGTAGCCGATAAGGTTCGAGCCGCTTACGCTATACTCAAACTTTTGGTTGTCGAAATACTTTGAGCGACCCTCAACCGTAAGCGTCGGGCTTGCCTTGTCAACGACGAATGTAACCGCTACAGGGCTGACCCAAGTGATTGAATAGCCGTTGGGGTCATTTTCATCGACAGCAACCTTTCTTACAATCGCGATATATCCTTCGTACACACCGGCATTAACCGTTGTGTTCAACACACCGTTCTCGCCAAGGATGCCAATTTCGTCACCCACGCGAATGTCGCCGACAAGTGCACTGCCTGCGAGATTGGTGCCGTCGTAGGTTGCGTGATACTCGTTGCCGTTTGCATCGACAAGCGAAACGCCTGTGACTTCGGGCAATCTTACAAACAGCTCGGACGCGTCGACCTCAAGGTCCTTTGCCGCCGCATACGTCATGACAAGCTTTCCGTCCACAACACTGAAGCTATTGCCGAAATTCAAGGTGTAGTTGGGAACAATTCTCTTAACGTCCTCGTCTGCAACCTGATTGCCGTACTCGTCCATAAGTCCGTCAATATACACGACGTACTTTTCACCCTCGTCGAGCGTAAGCGTCGGATACTTTGAGATTTCCTTAAGCTCNCCNNTATTCACNTTGTACACGCCAAATCTTACAATCGGCGAGTATTTGCCAAACACACTGTTGAGCGTTTCGGAGGAAGCTATNCCGTAATTTTTGTTTACGTCAAGATAGAGCAAGTTTACAGTCGGAGCATTCTCGCCGTAGAACAACGTATACTCTGCGCCGTCCGTTGCGATGAACAGATTCTTGCGTACGACCTCCATCTTACTTGACCTGCCCGATGTGTAGACGGACTGGAAGCTATAGTTCGTAGCGTTGCCGCCGACGAGCGTATATGAGCTTGCAACCGTACCCGCGGCAGGCTTGGACATATTGAATACAGCCTTTGCCGTCGGCAACGACCTGATGCTTGAGAGCATCAAGAATGCCTTATTCCAGTCTGCGTGTGACGAAGCTATCTCGTAGAAGCTGCCATCCTCTTCCTGCGCGTAACGCACAGTGATGATATCCTTATAGTCCTCTACTTTAAGTCCCATCATCTCTGCAAACTTGTCAATCTGCATATAGAGTCCGTTATTCCACAGCTCAAGGTCGTATTCCTTATTCTCATTAGTGACGCTGTCAAGCTGGTTGCCGAGGATTGTATACTTGATATTGCCGACGATATCGCCCACAACGTCGCCGTAAACCATGGTTCCGTCTTGAAGCTTACTCATTATGGTGCGCTTCGTTATTGAACCAAGCTGACGTGCTGCGGTCGCGTCCATATCTACGTTGTAGTTGTCCTTATCATCGCCAGCGATACCGGATGCGGTGAAAATGACGTAGTTTGCGGTCGTATCAGCGCTATCGAACCTGCCCTGAATGCCTACAAGCTTGACGTCGTCACCCTTGACGAGTCCGACGATGCCCCTATCCGCATTATACTTGAAGTCAACACCCTCCTTGCCGTAGAACGTATCCGTACGGTCGTACATCTTGGTGAATGCGGTTGAACCTTCAATTCTTTCAATGCCGCTTGATGACACGTAGATATTCTTCTTGTTTATCGTGCCCTTGCCCGTTATGTAGGTTACAGGCGCGCTGAGGCTGCCGCTTACGTTGCCAGTGTACGTAGACTTGACTGCGTAAACCTCTTGCTTGTTGTAGGTATAGCTGCCGACGATTGCGTCTGCCGCAAATGCTTCCTCTGCAAGCTTTGAATCGCTAAGCAAAATGTACTTGTCAACGGTTGGGAGTGAATAGTAGAAGATAACGCCTTCAGTGCTTTCTCCTGTAAACTCCTCACCATAATGCATTACGCCGTCAATCACATATGCGATATAGTCGTCGCCATCCTTGACGTCTGTCGCGTAGGCAGCAGTATAGTTGCTCTTACCTCTGTTGTTCTTGAGTTGGGGATTGAACACCGCACCCAGCTTTTCGCTGCTTACGTTGCCGTTTTCGTCGAGCAACACGTTCTTATCCATGAAGTACGCGCCGCCGCTTGCCTGCACAGCATATCCCGACGCCTCGTTTTCAAACAGACCGCTGATGTTGAACTTGACAAGATTGTTTGAAATCTTTGCCGCGCCGTCGTAGGTCTTTGTGCCGAGTGACGCCGTAACCGCAACAGGTCTTGGAACGATATTTGCAGTACGTCTTTCGGTGTACTCTTCAAGCAGGTAGTTGTTGAGATACTCTTCACCGCCCGCCTTCTTGACGACCAATCTCAAGTTGCTGATTGTGACGGCTACGTTGGTATTGACGAGGCTCTTAGCAAACGTACCGCTCGCCTTAATCTCAAGATACTCTTCGTGCTCCTTAACGATATGCGAACCTTCAAGGCTTACGGAGATTTCCGCATCTCTCGTACCGTCATAGACCTTTTCCTTGATGTTGATGTTGTTTACGAGAACCTTAATCTTTCTCTTGGTGAGCTGCATAGCGTCCAAAATCTCGTAGTCGCCTATCACAGCGCCGCTCGTAGCCACACCGACTGCACGGTAGGACTCACCGACGTATCTTGAACCGTGAATCTCGTAGTTGCGCAGGAAGTTGTTGCCTGCCTCCTCTTCAATTCTCAAACCGCTTACGAGTACGTTGTGCAAACCGCTTTCGGTGACGTTCTCGTTAGGCTTGCCGTTTGCAGACAGTTGATACGTCACGCCACTGCTGATTGTGAACGTATTGAGCTCATGTATGAGCTTGTCTGAATATTGCAATGTGGTAAGCGCATTTTCGCCATTGCCGGGAGTAAACACGACGTCGGTCGTACCGTCGTACTCCTTGTTTTGGAATACGCCGTTGGGGATGAGCTTAGCACGCGAAATATTGACCGTCTTAGCCTTATCCGCATAATACTCATTGTTGAGCGCTTCNATATCAATAGTATAGTTGCCGCTNACAAGCTTCGTATCGTCCGACGAAGTGCCGACAGCCATAAATGCGATTCTGTGCGTACCGTAGTCGAAGTTGGTGTCGTTTATTCTTGCTCTGAGCGTAAGACCGACTGACTCGGCAGTATCGCCTGAAGCAAGTGCATTCTCGCTGAACTCGTACGTAGTAGCAACGCCCGCTTCGGAGTTGTACGCTCTGTCCGTAGCCTGAATCCAAACGAAGGAATCCACGCCAAGAATTCTCTTGGTGATAGAAGCTCTGATATTTGTGAGCTCAACTCTGATACCTCTATCGGTTGCCGTAACTCTGACGTCGGAGTCGTTATACTCGCCGTNCGGGTCGAGGTCGGGGTCNCCGTTGACAATACGCAAGCCCGTTGCACCCTGAATGGGGAAGAAGAGGATGAGCGTATTTATAACGTAGTTGTTGCTGACTGACGTGCCGTTGTACTGACCGCTTCCGTCAAGAATCTGCATTTCGCCGCGTCTCCAAACCTGATAGAGAGTTGAAGTACCGCGGTTTTCGTCGTCCGCACGCTCCGTTATGCTGACAGAGCCGTCGCTAAGNGCCATTGAATTGTCGTACGCCTTAGTGACGGTGAAGTCGGACTTGAAGAGTGCGATTGTACCCATGTAGATGTAGATATATTCGCGCTCACTGTCATCCGNCACGGTGTTATCGATGCATCTAATCTCGACTCTGACCAANTTTGTGATGGNTTCAACGTAGCCGACGAACTCGTCGTTATTGAAGATAGAAGACGTAACGCTCGTATTACTGATACTGGTGAGCTTGTAGTTTCCGATGCTTCTACCCTCGAGTCTGAGGTTGGTGAAGATNATTCTGACCTGCGTCTCCGTCTCGATAGAACCGATATCCGAATAACGNGCGTCGAAAGCGAGCTTCAAATCGTCTGATGCAAATGCGAGCTGGTCTGCAATNCTGTACGCAGTCACTCTGTTGTAGTTGACGTTCGTACTGCCGTCGTAGGACTTGCTCACACCGACGAAGTTTGCCGCATTGAGTCTAATCTCCTTGGGGAGAATGTGGAAGCGGACNTCCTCGTCAATCTCGGGNACGATTGTGAAGTTACGGTCGCCGCTGCTGAACGCGCTGCCGATATNGAACGCGTAGTAGTCACCGTCCGTACCGACGACAATGCCNTTTTCATCCGTAGCCGCACTGTTACGNGTACCGAGCTCACGGAAATCACCCGTGCTTGCNAACCAGCCTCTTACAAATTCGCCCGAAATCTGGTTGTAAATCTGTTCATANGTATAGCCTGCCTCGAGGTAGTCGGAAACAGGTCTGCCGCCGACGGTCACAATTTCAAAGCCAATGCCGTATACGCTTTCCTGCTCNCCGTAGGTCTTAGTGCCGATTTTGCTGCCGTTTAAGGAAGCGGTCGGGCGTATGACTACGGGTGCAGCGGTGACGGTGAAGTTGAAGTTGTCCGCAATGACGAAGCAGTCCTCAATCTCCTGACCGTCCTTGATGAGCTTGATGTCCGAGATGACGACGGCGTAGCTGCCAACAGTCGGATAGCCCGATTCAAAGCCTCTCAAGGAAACCGTCCACTCGATGCTGTCGTATTCGGGGATTTCCTGCTTTGAAGTCAATTCAAACTTATCGGTTGAGAAGGTGATAAGGCTTTCAGACCAAAGCGTACCGAACATAACGGAGAACGTTACGCCGCTTCTCAGCTTGATAAGGATTGCGTCCGCAAAGTAGATGATATAAACCGTATCTTCGCCAAGCTCAAAGCGGATATTTTCATTGCCCGCGTCGCTTGCAAGCAAAATGTTGTGCCATTCCCAATCGGTGTAGCCTGCTGGAACGTCGGTTGCAGTAAGCTTGTTCGGGTCAAGTGAGAGCTTGCCGCTGAGCAACGCCTCGATTTCTTCTGAGAGGTGCGAATCCGCGATTGAGAGCATGTATGACGGGATGATATCGCCGTAAACAGGCACGACGTCGCTCAAAAGAACGGTGGATTGATTGCTTACGTTAAGCACGACGACTCTTTGAGTGATGGTGAACACGTTTGTATTCTGCACTGCCAAATTGAAGTTGCTGCCGATATCGAACATATTTCTATTGACGATGTATTCGTAGGTGTCAACTCTCTCACCAGCAGCACGGCTGATGTAGCTCTTGCTGACAGCAAAGAGATAGTAATCCACTCCGTCAACGGACTCAACGGTGGGAGTGCCGAAGTTTGCAAAGACGGTTTTGATGATATCGCCGACTCTGTACTGCTCACCTCTTCGAGTGTACCAATCGAACTGGGCGGAGCTTACGCCAAACTCAAACTGCTTGTCGTCATCGCCGTACGGCTTGCTTTGCGCCCACGTGCTTATCGTGACGTCGCGCGGAGCAACTCTGTGGGTTGCAGGCACGAAAGTGATGTTGTAGTATTCGTTTATGTAGAACTTCTCATCCTCAACAATCTGATACGTATCAACAGGAATGAGCTCGCCCGTACCCCAATAAGGAGTATTGAGCTTGAGTGAGCCTCTTGTGACCTCGCCGTCGTAGTTCTCGATTGTGTATGTGAGGACGGTGTTGTCAATCTTGTCGCCGTAAACCGTATTGCCTGATTTTACTATGATTCTTGCTTCACCGTTTCTGATTGTGAAATCAATCGTGCAGGTGGTGAAGGTCTGCTCTCCGTTTGTAGAGGTGTAGTCTTTCGTGACGAAGAACTCGTCATTCTTAGGAATGTAAATTCTGACTCTGTACGTATCTGGAATGACGGGCACGAAGTAGACGGGATTATCGCCGTTCATCTGCGCCTCGGCAATATTTGGCGTAGCGTCGTCAATGCCTGCGGAGTTGGGGTCGCTGCCCTGCTTGAGATAAAGAACGTTGTCGTCCCTGTTTACGTATCTGAACAGGAAGTGCGTTTTGGCGTTCTCATCGCTGTAGGTCATAGTGACCTCCGCAGGTTTTGCCGTGTACGTAACTCTCGTTTCAGTGACGGTATAGGTTATGACCTTTCTATGCGCCAACTGGAAATACAAGGTGTTGTCAAGTGCGCCAAGCGTCGTATTGCTGTCCACCACGTACTCAAGCGAGTCGTAGTCCTCAAACGAGATGAGATTTGCAAATTCGGAATTTTTTGTCCACGTGCTATTCTGCGTGTAGTTTTCAAGGAGCAAATCGATGATATTTGCACTTGTGAGATTGTTCACTCTTGCGAAGCGGAAAGGCACGTATTTTGCGCCGCCGTCGTCGGAGTTATCCGTAAACGTGAGTGCAAACGTGACGGTCTCGCCGCGCTTGAACTTGGTGGCATTGCCGCCCTCGCCGTTCTTCTGCGCAATAGTCGCAGAGCCGTTTGCAAGCAAGTCGTTTACGCGGACGTTTGAGCTTATCGTATACTCCTGCGCGTCTGCAAGCACGTAGTAAATGCTGATATCCGAATAGTTGCCAGCCTGGTCAACAGCCCAAGAGTAGACGACGCGCATACCGCCCTTTCTTGCCTCGATGAGGTCAAGCGGGAATTCAGTCTGCAAGCCCTCCATGTTATTTGCAGTCGTTCCTGCAAAGCGGTCGAAGTAGCTGTTTCCGTTTGCGCCTGTAATCTCTGTAGAATAAATGGATGATATCAAGTCTACGCGTCTATCGCCCTGCTCCTTTGTCAAAGCCAACAGGCTTTCGGCGTCGGTGACAAACTTGATGCCGTAGTACACGGTTATTCCGCGATTGTACGTAGTGTTTGTTTTCAAATCGTCATCAAAGGACAGCTGGGCAGGGAAATTGTAGCCGCTTGTGTACCACTGCTTCTCTTCGATATTTATGCTGTAGTTGTTTGCGCCTTCCTTGAGGAATCCGCCCTCATCCGTAAGTGCAGGAGCCTCGGGCTTATTTCTGTCAATAAGCACCTGTACGCCATCCTTCCAACTGCTGTCAGTCCACTTTATGACGATTGTGTTTTCACCCTCGACGTCATCCGTAGTCTTGCCGACGTAGGACGTAAACGCAGTTATCCACGCGACGTTGAGATATTTTCTTTCATCATTCATCGTATTGTCAAACGTGATGATAAACTTCGCGCCGTACGTGCCAACGTCCTCATATTCTATTGTTATATTAGTATTACTTATATTTGTATATATATATAAGTCCTTACTGCTTCCGCTCACACTCTCACCGTTAAGCGAGATAAATCTCTGACTTGNAAGCGCGCGGTCAAACGTAAGNTAGTACGTATTNCCGTCGTTGTCNCCAAANTCAAGGGTATTGCCCGAAATATTCGCCTTGTCAAAGGTTATTGTGAGCGTGGTCTCACCCGTGGACCACTGTCCGTTCTTCGATGCTGGAATATCAACCACCNTTCCGTCGAAATCGCTCACATAGCTCAAATTCACGCTATACACTGGCGTTTCATAGTCGACTCGCACGAAGAAGTTCTTCACTGTGTTTACAAAGTTGCCAGTNGCGTCCATAGCGTAGAAGCTGAACATATANTAGCCCGAGCCCGTCACGTCCTGNGTATACGNNTCACTCGGCATATTGCTTGGGTTGCCGACGTTGTACGCGTTAGAACCGAAGCCCTTTGCCATGCCCTTTGAAAAGTCATAATCAAAATTGAACTTATACTTATTGCCCGAAGCNTCTACGGAAGGAGTTGTAAACGCAATAGGCGTAAGTTTTGTATAATCGCCAAACANCGTAGAAGCNATTGATGCGGTGCTCATTCCGCCCGTGGTCTTGTCAAAATCTGCCTTAGTTGCAGCCTTCTTAACCGTGTAGAACCACAGATATGGCGAATAGTTCGCGTTGGACGCATTATCANTTGTTGCNGCCTCCATATTGAACGTCGCCGTATTCTTCTTTATCCACTGCATATTATGTACGTTNCCGTTTGTATTTGCCGCCATAACGTCAGTGTTTGTNGTCGTAAGGTTGTTTTCGGGCTTTACCGTNTCAATGCCCTTGAATGTAGTTTTGACAGGGGCNCTCTGATATGCATAATCGTTNACAACAATGGTTATAGACGCATTGTCAAACATATACAGNTGCACCTCGACCTCGTTTTGGTCAATCNTGATGACCTGCGCACAGCCNACCAAGCTGTTTCCTGAATATATTCCCTTGCCNGCATTTTCACCGTAGCTTGACGAATCCCACATATTGAACGTGGTTTTTNNGCCGTCGCCGCCGTCACTGATTGTNACNGTCTTNATNCCCGAACACATGCGGTAGATATTGGCGCTTGTACTGCGCGATTCAGCCCATGATGAACCGTTGTACCAATAGCTGCCTATGCCNGCATANCTTCTGTAAACCGCATTGCTGTTTGCATTTGCAAGATTGAATCCTGTGTATGAATAATCATAAGTGTCCGTAAATCGGAACTGCGCCGTCTTATAATATCCGCGCGACGTTCCGTCATATGAAACCTTTTTGACAGTATTGCCCTCTGTAATCTCCTTATTTGTGTAAGAAGTGAGTGTCTGATTGCCTCCAATACCATAAGTTATCTTATCAAGCGCACCGCTGAGGTTGTTTGCAATGCTGTCATAATATACTGGGAGATTTTTTACGTCTGTGATTACAGGAGAGTACGACTCCGCAGCCGAGCTGTTTGTCACAAACGACTTTGTCATGATAGGCGCAGAACCGTCATCGAATGCTGTGGAGCTGCCTCTCGTCGGCTCGGTGAATGTTATGGTATACTTGATAGTAAGGCTGTTGATTGTCAAATAACGGTCTTTATTACTCTCGAGAATTGCTCTAGCAGCGCCCACGTACCAAACTAAGTTGATATAATTATTGTCGGCATTCAGCGTATAACTCGCCGACGCTGTTTTAGCTCCGTTTCCGATATTTTTCAAGCTGCTTTCAAACCAGTATGTTGCCGACTCCGCGCCGTTTGTATACATCAATCTAACACCGTTGATACCACTGTTGGGTTGACCGTCATTCTTACCATAACCACTGTCAGTATAATTGTGATTTGAGGTTATATCGACTTTTATTGAAATGCCGCTGTTGTGCTTGAGCAGGTTCATGATGGTGTCGTCTATCTTGTAGTTTACCAGCAAATCCATTTGGAAGCCATAGTTGGTGCTTCTGGTTCCAAATCTAACGGTACTACCAAATTCAATGAATGCCCTTGATGAATTACCAATTGAACTTCTTCTCGAATGGACAGTGTTCTCATTGATTCTCGAGACTATATTGTCCTCTATCACCCACTCTTTTGTGTTTGTGCCTGCGCTGTTGGCAATGAAGTCGTTGATATCAGATATACCAATGCCGGCAAGCTGGGAATTGCTACCAATTATTACTTCATCCTTCGTAGAATCACTATCATATGCTTCCGCTATACTTGAAAGCTCCGTGCCGCCTATCGCACCAGCGTCAAACGCCATCACAAGTCCAAACACNGTGACAAAGCATACCGCTGCCACAATCAGCCACATTGCGTTCTTCAATGACTTTCTCAACTTTCCCATAATCTACCCCTTTTCAACAACTATCTTTCGCCTGTACTCAAGCACCCGCTCACTTCCGCGCTCGCCCTTTCACGCTCACGCCTTCCGCTTCNCCAGTGCCTCAGCACCTCATTTTCCCTCGTACGCGTATACGCGCGTAACAATAATATATGCACGTGCGCCTGCGTATACAGTCACACGCTATTATATTACACTTTATACCCCACAAATGTCAACACCCAATTTCTTCCGAAAACAACTTTTTTGATATTTTTTTCATATCCCTCTGCAATGAAACCGTATCCCACTCCTCCGTCATTGCGAGGAGCAAAGCGACAACGCAATCCAGAAACATATTCCCAACAAGGCTTCAACAGTCTGGATTGCTTCGGCAATACTTGCCTCGCAATGACGGAACACAAAGGCAGACACTCAATCAATCCTGCAAATCCATGCGTTTAGAATATCGATTTTGTTTAATATCTTGCAAAAAAATCCACAAAAGTGCGCACAATTATAAGTTGTGCGCTTTAAATTTAGCTTGCAAATTCAATCGATTAGATTGCCTGTTTTGCAGCTAAATACCTCCGCACTTCTTCTTTTATTCGTCATTACTCTTTTATTGTCAAAGCAGAAATCCCATTGAATAAAACTCTTGACATATACATATCATATAATTATAATATAATTATGGACAATCTGAAATTTGAATGGGATGAGCATAAAAACTCACTCAATAAGACAAAGCACAGCATATCGTTTGAAGAAGCTCAAACCGTATTCAACGATGAATATGCGCTTGTAATCGACGACCCCGACCATTCTATTGATGAAAACCGATTTATCATTTTGGGGTTCAGCAATCAAGCGAAGCTGCTTGTAGTTTGTCACTGCTACCGCCAAGCGGATATGGTTATTCGCATAATCTCGGCGCGCAGAGCGACAAAGAACGAATCCAAATATTATGAGCAATCGAGGTGAATAAAATGAAAAATGATGAAAATATGAGAAATGAATACGATTTTTCAAATGCACGTCCAAATCCATACGTCAAAAAAGCCAAGAAGCAAATAACAATCAATCTGGATGAAAGCATTATAGATTACTTCAAAACAATGTCTGAAAATACAGGTATACCCTATCAAACGCTTATAAATATGTTTCTTGCGGACTGCGCTAAAACCAAAAAGCAACCAAGTGTAATTTGGAATTGACACAATTATTCATGATACGATGATAAACGTAACAAACAGAAAATGAATATTTAAGGCTAAACGGTTTAGCGGTAAAAAATTCGACAAATTTCAGTGAATAGTGAAAAAGTAAAATCGGCAAATCTCTCACGAGATTTGCCGATTTTGTGTTTAGTGCCCGAAAAGGATGACCACGAATTTTAATGAAGTCGTAAACTAATGAAGTCGGGCTACGCCCTAATGAAAAATGAAGCGAAGCGCCTACTGTTACTTATCCGAAATTAGCCGAAAGCGACTTCATTAGCGAAGCATCTTCATTTCTTCATGCCGCGCAAGCGGCGCTTCATTTGAAAAACCCTAAACTAATCGTTTAGGGTTTTTCATGGTGGAGACGAGGGGACTCGCCTTTCAGCGAGCGGTGAGTTTACTCACACAAGCGAAGCGTGCAGCCGTAGGGGTTCGCACACGCAGTGTGCCGTGCAATTCCATTGCACGGGAGTCCCCTAAATACAAAAAAACCGCCTCTCGGCGGTTTTGGTGGAGACGAGGGGACTCGAACCCCTGGCCTATGCGTTGCGAACGCATCGCTCTACCAACTGAGCCACGCCCCCAAAGCTGAACTACATTTCAAGTTCTTTGATATATTACAACATTTTTGTTCATCAAACAAGCATTTTGAGCAATTTTGTGAAATCTATTTTCAAATGGAGGTTTTCAATGCAAAAATCAATTTTCACTTTGCTTACTTAAGCTCTGCTCTGCGGGCGTTTTCAAGTTGGTATAAGAGAGAATATTATGATACGTACGGTTTATCGTACTATCCGACAATTTGAATCATCATTCTTCATACGGTTGCTTGCCGCTTACTGCTTCCGCATTATCATTTGAAGTCGCACCGTGACAGCAGCCGCCGCTCTTGCAGCCCTTTGCATACGGACAGCCGCAGCACTCCGAGCTTATGGACGGCTTGCCCTTGACCTTGCGCACTATTGCCGTTACAGCAACCGCAAGGACAATCACCACTGCCGCTATAATTGTTACAATTTCAACTGCTCCCATATGCTATTCCTTGTTACGTTTCATTCCGCCCCGACAGGCACTCCCTATCGGAGCGGAACAATTTACAGCTATTTACGCTTGCCTCTTTTACACCTTCTTCTTTCTGCGCAGGAAGTTGAACTTGGCGAAGAACGCCTTCAAGTCTATTATACCCTTGTTGTTGAGCACAATCAGCGTGATTATACCGCCCCACAGCACGAGGAAGATAAACAGAGTCCACCACCACGAGCCAATCAGATACACCATCATGGACACCACGTACGACACCGCTATCCAGAACAGCAACGTCATACGGAAGGACTTCTTTGACGGCGATTCCGCTTTTGCGGTAGCCACCGCCGCGAAGCAAGGTATCGTGAGCATATTGAATGCGATAAACGATATCAATGCCGCAGGAGTTATGCCAGTTGCGGAAATCATCTCTACAACCGAGTCTATTCCTTCAAGTCCTTCATCGGCAACGAACATGCCCGAAGTTATGCATGCCGCAAGCGTTCCAAACGTAGCGATGACGTTTTCCTTTGCGATAAGTCCCGTGATAGCCGCGACTACGAACACCCATCCATAGCTTGACAGCTGGCTGCCGAAGCCGAGCGGAGTAAACAGCGGTCTTATCAGATTGCCTATGCCAGCAAGTATACTTTCGTTCATTGCTTCGTCGGGCAAGTAGTTCCAACCCCATGAGAAGTGGCTTATAAACCATATCACAATCGTAGAAGCAAGGATGATTGTAAACGCTTTCTTTATGAAGTGCTTCGTCTTATCCCACAGGTGCAGCATAAGATTTTTAAACTGCGGCGCGTGGTAGGACGGAAGCTCCATGATGAACGGAGGTACGTCGCCCTTCATCGTCGTATTGCGCATGAGCAGTACGCAGCAGATTGCAACCACTATGCCAAGCAGATACATTCCGTATGTAATCAAGTCCGCATTGCCGAAGCCGAACAGCGTAGCGATACCGCCTGCAATCGCCGTAAGGATAGGCAGCTTAGCTCCACAGCTAAAGAACGGAATTACTCTAAGCGTTGCCGTACGCTCGTTTTGGTCGGCAAGAGTACGCGTATTTATCATTGCGGGCACCGAGCAGCCGAAGCCCATAATCATAGGCATGAACGCCCTTCCCGATAAGCCGAACTTTCTGAAAATTCTGTCGAGTATGAATGCTACGCGCGCCATATAGCCGCTGTCCTCAAGTATGGAGAAGAACAGGAACAGCAGCAATATCTGCGGCAGGAAGCTGAGCACTGCGAAGAGTCCGCCCAAAATACCGTCGCATATGAAGCCCGTAGCCCACTCTGCAACCGCGCCGCCCTCCATAGCTCCGCGAATTGCGTCCGTCAGCGAATCGGTTGCAAGCCCGAGTATGCCCTGCAGCAATACACCAGGGGAATTTATTCCGCCTTCGCCGAACAAGCCCTCAGCAACCGTACCCTCAAGCGACACCCAGTCCTCGGGAAGTCCGTAGCCAATAAACAGGAAGTTTTCAGAGAACGTAAGGTGGAATATCGCAAACAGTATGAGCAGGAAGATTGGAATACCCCAAATCTTGTGAGTAAGCACCCTGTCCGCCTTGTCCGAACGCGTGAGGCGTTCGCTTGCGCTCTTCTTATTTTTCACCACAAC
The DNA here is from genome assembly GCA_014799525.1 of Clostridiales bacterium. Taxonomy (GTDB): domain Bacteria; phylum Bacillota; class Clostridia; order Christensenellales; family CAG-917; genus CAG-475. The sequence goes on from JAAVHW010000001.1 coordinate 23,801, forward strand.
GGTGGAATAGTTCTTTGAAATATGCTTATATCTGCTGTCCGCGACGATTGCCTCAAAGTCGCTGCCAAACGTATCGTCCTCGAAGGTCTGCTTGAACTCCTCAACCATCTTTGCGGAATCGGGATGCATTTCAACCTCGATTTCGTCAAGCTCCACAAGCTTTATTGCGTGGAACAGCGAGTTTTCAACCTTCTGACCTTCAAGCGCAATCTTGCAATCTCTTATAAGGTGCATAAGCTGTGTGCCTGCAAGCACGGTTGAACCTTCTCTTCCCTGCTTGCACACCTCGTATGCGCGCTGCATTAGCTCGTCAAGTCCCTTTTCCTTGAGTGCGGATATTTCCACAACGGGCAGACCGATTTTCTCTTCGAGCTTTTTCACGTCAATCTTATCGCCGTTCTTCTCAACCGCGTCCATCATGTTGAGCGCAATAATCATCGGCACGTCAATTTCCATAATCTGCGTCGTAAGATAGAGGTTACGCTCAAGGTTTGTTGCGTCGATGATGTTGATGATGCAGTCGGGCTTTTCGTCAAGTATGTAGTTTCTTGAAATAACCTCTTCGGGAGTATACGGTGAAAGCGAATATATGCCAGGCAAGTCTATGATTGAGATAGGCTCGTCGCACTTTTTATATACGCCCTCTTTCTTGTCCACCGTTACGCCAGGCCAGTTGCCAACGTGCGCGGTCGAACCCGTAAGGCTGTTGAAAAGAGTTGTCTTTCCGCAGTTTGGATTTCCTGCAAGTGCAAATTTTTTCATACTTAGTTCTCCTTTCCGCTCTTGGCTTTACTCTTGAAAAAGCCAAATCTTTTTTGTTCCTGCTTACCCGCAAGGAGTTTTTTCTCCTCTTCCTCGGAGCATTCGCAGGTTACAGCCTGCGCTTCCGTCTTTCTGAGTGTAAGCTCATATCCGCGCATCGTCACCTCTATAGGGTCGCCGAGAGGCGCTTTCTTCCTAAGCGCGACTTCCGCACCAGGGGTCACGCCCATATCAAACAATCTGCGCCTTATCTTGCCGTCGCCGCCGACAGCAGTGATAACGCCCGACTGTCCGATAATGAATTCGTCAAGTGTTTTTTTTATGTTTTTTCCTTTATGCTACGAGTATTTTTGTTGCAAGATTTCTGTCAAGCGCAAGGCGGCCGTCCTTTATCATGCAAATAGTGCTGCCCCCGCTCTGCGATATAATTGTGATATTGGACGACAGTGTTATCCCAAGGCTTTCAAGATGCTTCTTGGTTTTGTCATCCGTAAGAATCTTTACTATCCTCAACTCTCTGCCTATCGGCGCAACAATAAGCGGCATAGTACCTCCCGTTCCACATCACTATATTCGGATAATGTGAAATTTATTTCATATTTTAGCAGATACATAATATCACCTTAAATTTTTGTAGTCAAACGATTTTAATAAATAATGTGAAAAATTTTTCATATTTTGAAAATTTTGTTTCTTGCATTATTTTGGAATTGGCATTATAATTGAATTAAACGTAGTAAAGCATACGTATCGCATTCGTAGGTTTGAGGTAAAACCTCTCAAGCTCAAATCCGCGTGAGAATTCTATAATGTATAAATACTTGGTATACACATTATATAGAATAAACGGGATATTGCGATACAAATTTGTCAGGTAGCATTATGGAAAGAGAAGTGCGCGAGCCAAAGCAGGAGCGCTCAATCGAAAAAAAGCACAAAATATTAAAAGCCGGTTACGAGCTTTTTTCAAACGTGGGTTATCACAACACCAACACCGCGCAGATAGCAAAGCAGGCGGGCGTATCCACTGGTATCGTATACGGCTATTTTAAGGATAAGCGCGATATCTTGCTTGACGTACTTGCGATATACGTGGAGCAAGCGTTCTCCCCTGTTCTTGAGCTTATGGACAAGCTTGAAGCACCTATAAACTACTACGTGCTTGCAAAGGACGTGCTTGACAGCGCAATCGGGATACACCGCAGCAACGCCAAAATACACGAGGCACTGCACTCCATGTCCCACTGCGATGAAGCGGTAAACGATAGGTTTATCGAGCTTGAAGATGAGATAACTCTTCAGATTTCCAATAAGCTTGCAGCACTCGGAGCGGACGCGCCAAACCTCACCGAGCGAGTCCACTTTGCAATGGACGTCGTGCAATCGTTTGCGCACGAATACATATTTGACAACCACACCTACATTGATTATGGCGCAATGCGCACTATCGTTGAAAACACGCTCGTCGCGCTGTTTATATAGGCTATGTTTACACAAAGAGCACTTGATTTTTTATATTTCAATCACAAGCACAACTCCAAGCAATGGTATCAGGAGCATAAGGACGACTACAAAAAATACTTAGTCGAGCCGTTTGCCGAGCTTGTCACAGCACTTACGCCCACAATGCTGTCAATAGACGAGCATTTTATTGTAGAGCCAAAGGTAGACAGAACAATATCGCGCATATACAGGGATATGCGCTACGCGTCTGACGGATATCTCTACCGCGAAACAATGTGGTGTACGTTTATGCGCGACAAAAAGCTATACAACGGACTGCCTGGGTATTTCTTTGAGATTTCGCCCTACTCCTTCCGCTATGGCTGCGGCTATTATCAAGCGGACGGACAGTCAATAAAAAACTTCCGTCAGCTCATACTTGACGGCTCGCCCGAGTTCAAAGCGGCGTTTGATTGCTACAACAATCAAAACGTATTCGCACTCTATGGAGATAAGCTCAAATCATGCAAATATACGGAATATCCGCCCGAAGTACAGGAATGGTTATCTTACAAAAACGCAGGTTTACTGACTGTAAGCAAGGATATAAACCTGCTGTTGAGCAAAAATCTTGCAGACGTCCTCGCCGAACAATTCCTCATGATAAAGCCATTTTTTGATTTACTTCAAAAAGCTGAGGACATGAAAAATTATTGATTCATAAGTTTTACTCACAAAAAAGCGCACCAATCGGTGCGCTTTACATTTACTTGTCTCCAAACTCCTTTCCCGTAATGAGATAGTCGATTGAAACTCCAAAATACTTAGAGAATTGTATCAGCAACTGAAAGCTCGGTTCCCTCTTCCCACTTTCATAATACGAAAGAGCTTCGCGTGTTATATTCAAATCCAACGCGACCTTCTGCTGTGTGAGATTTTTTGCTTTTCGTATTGTTTTCAGTCCTTCCATATCTCTTGACAAAAGTGTAACAAATTGTTAATATTGTTTATGTAACAGTATGTTACATTTGATATGCTTATATAGTAATAATAAAGAAATTCAATGCAATTTTAATATTTCTTTTATTTTTGCGAGGAGGTGTTGACAAAGTAATTTATTCGTGGTACTGTGTATGCAAATTTTTCAGGAGGATTTTATTTCAAAAATATTTCGCAAAGATTGATATTTTAGGGAGACGTCCGATTGTACTACTAAAAACTGTTATAAATTCAGATAGGGTTTATATATGCTTTACTGTCATATAGCTGTTTCTTGTACCCAAAATCGACTTCGTCCTTAAATATATATGGGAGAAGTCTGCTCTAAACCGACTTCATCCTTAAAAATATACAGCGTGGAAGAGTCAAATCCAGATTGGTTTCATCCTCAGAAATATACCGCAGGAAAGTCTTAAAGGTGACTTCGTCCTAAAAAATAAGCTAAAGAGGCAAACCGCAAAGAAACGACTTTATCCAAAATCATTTAATTGCGCAACCAGCGCAAAAGGAGAACTGTATGGAAAACACAAACAGCAACTCTACGAGAATCATGCTGCCGCCTATGACGGTCACGCAAAACGGCAGAGAATATCCCGTACTTATCAATCAACAGTTTTGTTATAGTTGGTTAAAAAGAGTGTTTTTTGAATCCGAAAGCTTCGCACATGGCAACCTATGCGGCATGGAGGAAGATATCAAGCAAGTCGTATCAGTTTTCGGAGCACTAAATTTCAAAGAGCTTACGCACGGCAAATATGAGTTGCCATCGGAATTTGAAAACATTGTTTTGCACACGTTTGAGAAAAACGGTCAAATGCTCACCGTAATTGTCATTCCGCTTGATTCGACTATAAAAGAATGCGACTGCAATATGGCAGGCTTTTTCAAAAGCGGCAACATGCGGATTATGTACACAAGCGAATACTACTCTAAGTCTAACGAGTTTCAGCTGTGCTGTTTTGACGATAAAGGCACCCATATGCCTTTTGGGATATGCGTAGAAACTATAGAACAATTCAAAGACGAGATATTCAAACTCAATGGGGATACGAGAGAATGCTAAGAGGTGCAACAATGAGTATACAATCGGAATTTGAAGAATACCTTATCGCAAGAGGATACAAACAACAAACACCAAAGGGCAAGCCCAGCACAGTCAAAAACTATATAAACAGCATAAATTTGGTTTGCAAACAAGAAAACTGCTCGTGGGAGGAGCTTGCACGAAAAATATTCAGAGTTATTGACAAATACAGCAAAAATGGCTTGAATTCAAGCATTGGCGAAAAAGGTCATAAGACAGTCATAAACGCACTGAAACAATTCAAAAAATTCTGTTTTGATTATTGCAGCATTTAAAATCAAAAAGGATTTAGGAATTCCGCAATTTATTGCGTATATATAATAGCAATTCGGTTTTGTCAAAGGCAAAGCCGCAAATAAAGGAGAAAATATTATGGATTTGGAATTGCAAAAGATAGTAAACAATTATTTGAAAGATTTTGAAAACAAAAAGAATTTTGACTTCGTAGTCAAAAATTCTATACCCGTTGTTTGGTTCGGCGATATTGAAGCATATCAAAAGTCACCAAAGAGGATTGTAACAATCGGCGTAAACCCGTCCAACAAAGAGTTCCCAACAAAAGATAAACCGAGATTTGACTGCAAAGCAAACAATGCCGATGCGCTCTATAATACCCTGAACAATTACTTTAAAGATAATGATACAAGCAATCCATATACAGGCTGGTTTAACAATCTAGAAAGATGCTTAAATCTAATTGACACAAGCTTCGGCGGCAAAATGAATGCAACTAATTTTACAAACACTGCCATTCACATTGACGAACATACGTCTATTGCTACAAGTAAAATTTGGAGAAAACTTAAAGAAAAACAAATACAAGAAATAAATCAACAAGAACTATTCCAAGATTTATTAAACTATCTAAATCCAGATGTAATTTTGATGTCAAGAAACCATGATATATTTATGAGTTCTTTGCACATTGTCAATCCCGTGCAAATATTTTATGAACATAGAAAAATTGAAGTATATCAAGAAAACAACAGAATAATGGTCTATGGAAGAAATTCCCAAGGAACTCCTTTTAGTAAAGATTATATAACAGATAAAATGTTCAATGATGCTTTCTCAGAAGTAAGAAATCTTATGTAAAACATTAAATCAACAAAAAGCGCACTTTACTTTGATAAAGTGCGCTTTTTATATTTGTTTTGATATTCAAGCATAAACAATCGCCCTACTTTCTCGGCTTTGTGAAGTGCGAGAGTTGAAGCTGTATGCGCTTGTTTTCGGCTTGCTTCTTTGCGTCCTCAACCTGCTTGAGTATACGCATAGAGAGTCTATCAACGGCCTTTACACCCTTCATCACGTTGTCGCCAAGTATGCCGTCGGCGTATATGATGATTGCGCCGTAGTCAAATATCCTCTGCAGCAGTCTTTGCTTTGTTTCGATTGTGATAACCTTGTCGAGTGGGACGGTTATATTCTTCACCGCAAACACTCCGTAGCGCATGACAATCTTATCCTCTGTCACGATAAGCTCTTTTTTGTACACGGAAATCGCTTGCATAAGGAAATGAAAGAGTACGAACGCCGCCGCGCCTACAAGCACCCACCTCATGATAGAATCGGTGAAATACATCACCGNATCGTGCTTGAAAATGAGCTTNTCAACCTTGTCNCCCAGNCCCCAGAGTACGCCGATAATTCCGCCGAGTATGACGGCAAGCACGACCGTACGNAAATATATCGCGCTCGAAAACTTCGCCTTCGCGATTATGCGGTCTGTTTTGGAATATCTTCTTTCAAGAGTCTTCATATAGTCCTCTTTACCTCAGGCACTTGGGGAAGTGCGCCATATGCAACAGCGAGCANCCAAACGGAATAAACAGTCTTTCAGGCGTTTCCTCCGAGAAGTTCGGCTTTGACGGCAGCTCTGGATTGCCGTTTACGTCATACTCCCAATTCAGNACGTTTTTGGAGCGTATTTTAAGCTCAAACGGCGGATTGTCAAAGGAGAACGGNAGCGAGGTTATATCGTGCACCACAGTCGTTTCGTCCTCGTACAGCGTTCTTATGCCGTTTCTCATTCTTCTTGCAAGCACGGGNGCGATATTCCATTTCTTTGAGAAGCTCAGATTGATGATACGCACGTCGTTTTCATCTACNTTCTTTTCGCATGGCATTTTGAGCGACATCANAAGATTGCCCTTAAACAGATTGCACGTATTCCTGTCGCACATCTCCACCGCAAGTGGAATGTCCATCTTAAGCATAAACGTACTGCCCTTTCTAAGCACGCACTTGACGGTAATCTCCTTTGTTCCGCTTGCGACAACCTGACCGCCNGATATGAGCTGCATAGTCATATTTTTNGGAACGCGGAAGTTTATCTTCACTTCAGGCTCGCCGTCAGCCTCTTCCACCTTGAATACGACGGTGTTTCTGAACGGATAGCCCGTACGCTCGCTTATNGTAAGTCTGCTTCCGCCAACCGACACGTCCATATCNCACGGCGTATACGTGAGGAAATTGAGCTCGTCATCCTTGACCATGCATGCCGCCTGCATATAGAGCGGATATGCACTNAGCACCGCAATTGCGCCCCTTGAGAGCTTTTTGGTTATATATGCGTTTGAAAACTCGCTTTCACTGTGCGGCAGCTTCAAAGACTCGGANGCCTCAACCTGATTGACGCACAGCATATCCTGCACCGCNCTGCAATCCTCAAAGCACGCAGCTGGGATAGCGTTGAAGGTTATGCGCTCAAGCATATCCACAAGCTCGTAGTCGCCCGTTTCCTTTATGACCTCGACGAGCGANTCAATCATCTCTACGCTCGCCTGCACGTCTATTCCACGCACGGGGCTTGTACCNGATATACGGCTNTCAGAGGTAAACATTCCAACCGCCGTACCNTGNTTTTTCATAAGTGAATTTATAAGCTTCAGTGACANTGATTTGAGGTTGTCGTCGCCTACAAANCTGCCGTAGACNGCNGCNTATTTCACNGCCTTTGCGAGGTTTACACCNTCAGTNTCAATCGCCTTTTGCTGCTTCTTCCAGCCCTTTTCCACAAGGTCGGGAGTGAACGGCTTCACCTTTGGCGCAAGCTCAAACTTTTCATATAAGCTCAACTGCTTTGCAAGCTTCCTGCTTGCCGAGTCAGACACGTACTTGCTCGCTGGCAGCTTATAATGGAATTTGTCAGACAGCTTAAACCAATCGTTTGACCTATCCCTAAGCATCTCGCCCAAATCCACAAGCCATTCAAGGTCGGTTGCTCTGTACACGGCTTCGAGTGCGGGAATTTCTTCAAGCAATCTTGCGCGCGAATTNTGCCAGCAATAGGTGACGTCAAACGTATTGAACTGATTTTTGAAATACTTTTTAAGGAATGCGAGCACCCTTTCAGAACCCGTATACTCGTAATANCAGAACAAGGCTTTTATCGCTTCAATCTTAGGCGTAAGCGTGCGGTATTGCGAAGGTCCGAAGTCGCCGCCCTCGTTTGCGCTGTTGAGTATTGGCTGAAAAAAGCCNTCCACTCTGTCCTTGAGATTTTTATCGTCAAGAGCCGCNGCAAGCAAAGTNANACCGCGAGCATAACGCGGCAGATTCTCTCCGCTCTGCCACTCGCCGTTCTTCACAAGACCTCTGAGTGCGCCAAGCCGTTTTTGCAAGTCGCACATATGAAGCATCTCGTCTTTAATCCAACCTTCGGCACGTATCGCGCCAAGCGGAAGCTTTCTTAAGTTTTTGTCAACGGACTTTGCCACGCCACTCCTCTCAGACCTTTATAGTGTTTGTAGATTACATTCAAATATTTGAAAATATCCACCCACAATCTACAATAATCTTTATATTTTTCAATATATACTTTGTTTATCTATTCTTATAATTTAGCATATAACGCCGATAAATGCAAGAAAAATGCATTTGCGCCCGTCTAATCCTTATCCTTATACTGCCGCTCCGTAATGCCGTCGAGCATTGTATTTTTCTTTTTTTTGCCGTTCCTGTAATTTACTATCTTCACCTTAAATCGCTTTGCCACCCACCGTCTTGCAATCTTGAAGCCAAGCAGTGCAAGCTTAAAGCCAAGCTGCACAAATGCAACGACGAATGACATTATAAACATAAACCACTTGCCAGCGCTCATATCCGTTGCCGCCATACCAGCCATGGATACCGCGGTGAGGATAAGGAATGTTATGTTTATAATCACCTTGTATATTTTGAGAATCGTCTTATAATACTTTGCCGTCCTCGTCCCCTTTTTAGGATTGCGAATGACGAATATCACAAGTCCAATAAACGCAAGAATGTACGCAGAAAGTATGCCGATAAGCACGTACGACGCCGTGCTTGACACCCAATCGCGGCTTACAAACAGACAGGTTGACACGATAGCGTAAGCAGTGGAAATCAACGTCCAGATTGCGCTCAGCTTGCGAAGCGTAGAAACCTTTTCCTTTACTACGACCTCGCTATGATATCCGCCGACTTCAACGTACTCTACGCCCTTTTTTGAAGCCGCCCTTTTGATAGCTTTTTTCCTTTTTGCTTTGGCGGATGAATTGTCAATAGGCTTTCCATTTTCAGCATCGAAGGCGTTTTCATTCGCAGTATTGACAGAATTTTCATTCGTAGCGTCGACAGTATTCCCATTCGTCGTGTCGATAGCTTTTTCATTTACAGCTTCGACAGAATTTTCGGGCGCACGTTCAATGCATTCTTTTTCGCATGACGAATCCGAGCAATCGACGCTATCCGTCGTTTGCTCTATATCTTTTGCCTGCTCTACGTCCTTTGGCGCGGCATATTTGCTTTGTTTGCGTTTACCTATTCTCACAACACCTCAAAACGGCTCTAATTGATTATTGTTATTATTCAAGGATTTTATCTTTATGGCTTCTTACTATTATTAAAAGCACCCCCTTTCGAGGGTGCCTTTCAAATTGCTTAGATTTGTTTTTTTGCCACTCTTCTCAAAAAGTCTGCCACGAGCTTGACATTCTCTTTTGCCGCGCCCTGATTCCAGTTGAGCGGATAGCAGTGGTTGTCCAAGAACTTCGTGGAGTGATGCGACTCTACGTGGACGCCAAGTCCCTTGAGCTTTTCAATGAGCTTCTGTCCCTGTCCCTTACAGAAAACGTCTTTCTCCGCATACGTGATGAAGGAAATCGGGAAGGTCTCGTCAACAAACTTGAAGGGAGCAAGCACGTCCTCATACTCATACTTTTCAAGCTGAGGAATATGTACTGCGCAGAAGTCGTACAAAATCTTGTCCGTGAGATTGAACGGAACCTTGTTCTTCATGGCCTCCGCGATGTCGTAGATACCGCAGTCAAGCATAGCCGCACGGAATTTAAGATTTGTGCTTACGCCAAATCTCTCCTGAAGCTCGGGATGAGTTGTGACGCATGCGAGCATAGCGGAATAATATCCGCCTGCGCTGTCGCCTGTGACAAGCATATTGTCAAGGTCAAGATTGTACTTCTCAGCATTTCTGCCAACCCAATTGAGTGCCGCAACAACGTCCTTTACGCCTGCGGGGAACTTCGTCTCGGGAGAGAGTGAATAGTTTACGTTTACAGTGAAAAAGCCTTTTTCTGCAATCCACTTGCAAAGCCCTCTACGGTGATATTTATCGCCTGCAACGAAGCCGCCGCCGTGTATGCAGAAGCAAACAGGATACTTTTCGCCGTCATTCTTGGGGATATAGCACAAATCAAGCTTTTGAATTGCGCCGCTGCCGTAGGCAATATCCTTTTCCTCTTTGAAGTTGACGCCCTTAAATTTGAGCATTTTCTTTTTGTTCTGTCCGCCATCGCAAAACTTGTCGATGAACACAAACAAACTCTTAGCAAATGTCATAATTTCCTCCTATATTACATTTACAATAATATTGTATAGATTTTATCATATAGAACGCTCGCTTGCAATATCTTTTGTAAAATAGCTGCGAAAAATGAAATATATCCGCAATAAAGCGAATATAAACACGATTATTTGTACTCTCGTAAAAGATGGTGTCTTTGATGCAATATCAACACAAATTAAAATGGGCGATATTGATAAAGTCATATTTGCGTTCAGACAAGGAAAAGACACTCATCAAACCGCCTAACGTACTAATCGTACGTGACGGTGAAGATGAGTGTCTTTGACGCAGTATCAACACAAATATGACTTTATCCGTCGATTTGATTGAATAAGTTGAGATTTTTCTCAATCATATCAAAATACTTATTTACAATCTCCACGTCCTTGTCGCTGCCTCTGAACGAGGTTGAAAAGGTGAGCTTGCCGCAGAGAGTTGTGACGGACATGAGGAAGTATGGCTTATACTTGGTTGCGCCAGAGATAAANCCGCCTGTAAGCTTCGTGCCATCAAACACGAGNTTATCGTCGCCGAGCAAGCCCATATTGCTTACGGCAAGCAAGGGATTGTCATAGCCCTGCTTTATCGCAAACTCCGCCATATCCTGCGTAAAGATTGTATATGCAAGCTTNAGNANNGGCAGCGAATATAATCCGATAAACTTATCCCTCTTATACTTGTTCATTGAGCGCAGGACGTTTACGACCGTATCGCGCATAGTCGCGCCCTTCTCCACCGTACGGCAGGCAAGCCACGCGGTATGGTTTGTAAGTCCGCCCTCNGCGCCGCCTTCGACTATGTGNCGNCTTAGGTCTATAGCGCACGAGACTGTAAGCGGAAAATCGTCATCCAGCTCGCAAAGCTCGTATATNGTGCGGCAGGTGATAGCCATAACCGCGTCGTTCACAGTTATGCCGAGCTTTTTGGCAACCGCTCTCATTCTGTCAAAACGGTTCTTGTCAATCTCGCGAACGCCTATTCTGTTCACGTCNCTATCAGACGGCTTGCTCCANGGGAACTCAACCTTNGCGTCCTTATTTTTGCCNACGTTCTTATAAAGACCGCGAGCGTGCTTAAGGTCGCNGTCCTCAAACTTGGAATATACCTGCTCATGNCTGCGCGAACCCGATTTCATCTTCAGCGCGGAATAATCGTTTTTCTTCAGCGCGTTGTAATTTGAAATAAGAGTGGAGATNAAATACTTGAAGTCACCGCCGTCCATACACATATGATTGACAAGTATTGCAAGCACGCTCTTTTCATTCTGCTCNAATACCGCAATCTTAATCTGGACGTTGTTNTCGTAGGGAATTACGCCNGAGAGAAACTCATCAGCGGACTTCTCGGCGTCGTCCACGCGTGAGAAGCTGACGATATCGTCTATGGCGTACTTCTGCTCCTCCCAATACGGCTTCACGACGGTTGTATTGAAGCTACTGTGCAAAACGGGCGCTTTTTCCACCATAAACACCACTGCGCTTTTTAAAAGCTCCATATCTATCCTGCCATCGTAGCGCAGCTTGAGGTGTACCATTCTGTCATAGTAATTGCGNAAAAGAAATTGCATTCTATCCCACATTTCCGCTTTCATTTTATGCTGTTGTTTCATCTTATATCCTTATGCTCAATCATCCCATTCTGTCCAATAGGATTCGTNAACGGAGGTAGTTTTCTTTGCCTTGACCTTCTCCTTACCGGTAGAGAAGATTATAGCTTCCGCCATTGCTGCGACAAAACCGCCAAGGCAGAGTATCCANGCCGGATGCCATATGCTGATGCCGTTCATGCCGAGGCTGATNCCGAGTATGACGTAGAGCATCACGCAAAACACCTCTACGAATATCGGNAGCTCAAACCACTTTATCTTGCTCTTTGTNGCAAAGGATATCGTCACGTCAGCACCTGCAAGCACCGCTACCATTGCAAGGAAGGTGAGCCAACTGCCAGTAATGTCAAATATNACNTGCAANACGAGGAAAACAAATACGCTTANAAGCACTATGCCGCCTGCGGCAAATAGNCGTATGGCGTTGTACCATTTCTTTTTTACGCACTTTACGCTAAACCCGCCCATAAACGCAACGAGTCCGACNAGGATTCCGCCGACAAGGATAAGCCACGTCGGGTGCCATACCTTTGCCACACAGCCGACTATAACGTAAATCATAGTGAGCAGGAACACGTATCCTATCGTACCCAACGTGCCAAGCACGGATACGCGGCGCANCACTTCTTTTTTGACAGTGTTGTTTTCAAANTCGTGAAGTGTGCTTTCAAAATCGCCAAGCTCGCCTATGACCATATTGTAGATAAGGTCGTCGTCCGCTACGCCCTTAATGCGCAGCTCGTGTTCGCGGTCAAGCATCTTTGTAAGCGTTGCCTTGCGATACTCCATTGCCGCCTGCGTCGGTGCAATATGGCGGAACTGTTCTTCGAGATACCTCTTAAATCTTTCTTTCATAAAGTCCTCACTTTATATATTTGTTTTTGTTTTGTTATTCTATAAATTGCCACATAAATATAGCCTATTTAGAATTGTTCGTCAATAATATTATTTCTAAGTCACAGCACACAGTATTGACCGAACATCTCCTTGCAAGAAGAAATTACCACATTACAAGCCCCAAAACAACATTTTTCGCTCAACGAATAGTAGAAATGCTAAACTAATAGTAGAATTTGCGCCATTTTGGGATTTTTTGCCCAAATATTCAATACCATAACCAAATTTCAATTGCGAGAATAGTATGTATAGAGATTATTCCGTTTTGCTTACATAAAGTTAGGAGGATTTCATTTATGTTTTTCAACAACGATTTTGGCAACCGTTGCAACTCATGCAACAACAATCATGGCAACAGCAATTGCAATAACAACTGCGGCTGCAATAATCACGGATGCAACAATAACCATGGCTGCGGCGGCAATAATAATTGCGGAAATGATTTTGACTCGCACTGCTCCAATAACGGCTCATCCTGCGGCACTACGGTCTGCTGCGTACGCGGACCGCGCGGTCCGATGGGTCCCGTAGGTCCACGCGGACCAATAGGCCCTCAAGGTCCTATGGGCGCACAGGGTTCGACTGGTGCTACGGGTGCGATTGGTCCAATGGGACCGCAGGGTCCTCAAGGTCCGCAAGGTCCAATAGGCCCTACTGGCGCAACCGGTGCGACTGGTCCGCAGGGTCCTATCGGAGCTACAGGCGCAACAGGTCCGCAAGGTGCGACTGGTGCTACAGGCGCAACGGGTGCAACAGGCCCTGCTGGCGCGGCGGCAGGCTTTGGCACACCCACGGCTACGGCAACCACGCTTGAATCGGGCGCAGACGCAACGGCAACCGTGACGGCAAGCGGACCCGACACAGCAAAAATATTCACGTTCACATTCGGCATACCGCAAGGTCCTGCAGGTCCGACAGGCGCTACAGGTGCAACTGGTCCTCAAGGACCTGCCGGTGAAGCGGGCGCACAAGGTCCTCAGGGCCCTATCGGTGCGACGGGTGCTACTGGCGCAACGGGTGCAACTGGCGCGACGGGTCCTCAAGGTCCTGCCGGTGCGGACGGCGAAGCGGCGGGATTTGGCACACCGACCGCCACTGCAACCACGCTTGCCGCAGGCTCTCCTGCAACTGCTACCGTGACGGCAAGCGGACCTGATACGGCAAAGGTATTCGCCTTCACGTTCGGAATTCCGCAAGGTGCAACGGGTGCGACAGGCGCGACTGGTCCTCAAGGTCCGGTAGGTGCAACAGGTGCGACAGGTGCTACCGGTCCTCAGGGACCTGCAGGTCCTGCCGGCACAGGCAACGCTCTTTATGCAAGTGGCGGAACGCAAACCGTAACTACGGGTTCGATTGTGCCGCTCACTCTTAAAACCGCAACGGCAGGCACTACGATGACGGTATCCGCAAACGCTGTAAACATACCTGTCGGCACGTATCTTGTAACCTTCGGCGCCACTGGCACGTCAGGCTCAAACGGAACGTTTGGCATACAGCTCTACGCAAATGGCGCCGCTGTAGCAGGCGAAACGATTCAGGATGAAACCGACAGCTCGCAACAGGCAAACGTAAGCAAGACAATCGTATATACTGCCGCCGCACCGACTGCGCTCTCCATCCACGCAACTTCCACCTCTTCTACAACCTTTACGGGAGCAAATATAACAGTACTCAAACTGATATAAGCTCACACTCTGAAAAATGTAAGCGGCGCAAAATTGCGCCGCTTGCTCATTACTTACACAATAAACAGTTTTAAATCATAATTGAAAGCTTAAACACTCTATTTGTCTAAAACCTACACTTTATCATGTAGCCTTTAAATATCAGACTGCCGACGAGAAGAACTCAATGAGCATTGCGAGCTTCTGCTCTGCCGTTTTATTTCTCGCGTCAAACAGAAGGGAGGGCGGTATGGCGGTTGTAAGCACCACGCTCTTGCTATGCTCGGATACTGCACGCATGAGCGCCTCGTTTTTNNNTNNNTNNNCGTCATANAAATTTGCNCCTGCGCCATTCTTATTTATGACAATTCTTGATACGTCAAAGCGCGTNGCCAAGTTTTTGAGCAGTGCGATATTTATGAGGTTTTCAAGCGGNAAATCGACATTGCCATATACCTCGTTAAGCTCTGCAATAAGCTCGTCTCTTGCAGAAACCGTAGTAACCTCNGATATACGCTTGTATATGCGCAGCTTATCTCTGCTGCTGACGTAGCCCTCGTGTATATACGCCGCCGCGTCAACNCTCATATCAACGTCGCGAGCAGGCTTATGCACCACACCAGTTTTCACCTCGTCTATAGTTTCNTTGAGGATTTCAAGATACATCTCATAGCCGACCTTNTCAATATGNCCGCTCTGCTCCGCGCCGAGCAGCGACCCTGCGCCGCGTATAGACAGGTCTGCAAGCGCAATGCGGAAGCCGCTGCCTATCTCNGTGTTGTCGAGCAATGTTTTCAAACGCTTTTCGGCAGTAGGCGTNATNGTNCCGTTTTCGGGAANNGTAAAATATGCGTGNGCAAGCTCGCCTCTGCGACCTACGCGTCCGCGCANCTGATATAGCTGNGCAAGCCCGANATTGCCNCTGTCTATGACNATGAGCGTATTTGCGTCGGGAAGGTCTATGCCGTTTTCAATAATCGTCGTAGAGATAAGGACGTCAAACTGCTTGTCATAAAACGCACTCATTCTCTCCTCTAAAGCTCCAGCCGCCATCTGACCGTGCGCGGTTATCACACGCGCTTCGGGGCAAAGCTCGCGTATTCTTCTCGCAAATGGGTCGAGTCCGTCTATGTTGTTGAGCAGAATGAAAATCTGCCCTCCCCTTGCCATTTCGCGGTTGATTGCGTCAACGCACAGCGCGTCGCTGTACGACACAACGTAGGTCTGTACTGGCAGTCTGCCAACGGGCGCAGTTTCAAGCATAGAGATATCTCTTATCCCCGACAGCGACATATTAAGCGTACGNGGAATTGGCGTTGCCGACAGCGTAAGCACGTTGACAAGCGGATATTTCTCCTTGAGCTTTTCCTTATGCTCTACGCCAAAGCGTTGCTCCTCGTCAAGCACGAGCAAGCCCAAATCCCTAAACTCCACGTTTTTTGCAAGCACCTTATGNGTTGCGACAACCATATGAGTCGTGCCGTTTTTCAGCTCGCTCANTAGCTGCTTATTCTCCGCCGCCGTTTTCATACGCGTAAGCAAGCCGCACTTTATGCCAAANGGCTTGAGTCTCTTTTCAAGGTTTTCAAAGTGCTGTCTTGCAAGTATAGTCGTNGGCGCAAGCANCACCGCCTGCTTGTTGTCAATCACCGTCTTGAACATGGCGCGGAANGCAACCTCCGTCTTGCCAAAGCCTACGTCGCCGACAACNAGCCTATCCATAATGCGCCCGCGCTCCATATCCTGCTTTATATCGGCTATNGCCTTTAATTGGTCTGCNGTTTCGTTATATTCAAAATTATCCTCAAATTCCTTTTGCCAGACGGTGTCCTCTCCGTAGGTNTANCCCTTTTGCTTTTCNCGCTTGGCGTACAGCTCCACGAGATTGACTGCGAGCTTGCGCACGGAATTTCTGACCTTCTGCTTTTCGCGCTCGAATTCCTTTCCGCCCAGCTTATTGAGCTGTGGATGCTCCTCGCCGACAAACTTTTGCAGATTGTTCATCTGGTCCGTCGCGACGTACAGAATATCGCCGTCACGGTATTTAAGCACGATATACTCGCGCTCAAACTCGCCTGTCTGCATAAGCGTAGTGCCAANGCAAACGCCTACGCCGTGTATGCGATGTACGACGTAATCCCCAGCCTTTGGTGCGCTAAACTGCGTTTTTTGCTGAGCAATGCTCTCCTGACTGCGCTTGCCTACGCACTCGGACGAA
Organism: Clostridiales bacterium; assembly: GCA_014799525.1. Lineage (GTDB taxonomy): Bacteria > Bacillota > Clostridia > Christensenellales > CAG-917 > CAG-475. The sequence goes on from JAAVHW010000001.1 coordinate 40,304, forward strand.
CCGATGAGCACGACCTTCGCAGCNGGATATANCACGCCGACTTCTATTGGCAACGGAGTGACGAGCACCTGTGCCTCGCCCTCGCCGTCCGAGCTAAACTCCGCNCCTATATCGAACTCNAAAAGTCCGTTCTGTACGCCCTTAGCCCTTTCTGAATTTCCGCANGCGAAAATGACCTTCATTCCGTTGTGGATAAAGTTCTTTACGTCTCTTTCAATAGAATTAGGGTCTAAATAATACTTTGTGACAGGCTTGTTTACTGGCTGAACCGTATACGTCGGGTCAAACAGCGGATTGCTTATATCAAGCGAGCTGAAGCTCATCTTGGTCGCCGTCAGAATCAATCGTCTNAACTCGTGAACGGATATNTTTGCAGTGGCGTGCTCTTTTAAAATTTCACCTGCCTCCGTCAGCGTTTTCACTCTGCCGTTGAACTCTTTTTCAAGAATGTTCAGCTTGTCCCATACAACCTTNGGCTCGTNAAAAATTATGNCGGTAGGCACTCCGTCATCTATATAGCTGAGCAATGGCTCCTTGCTGTCNTTNAGNAACGGCAACGCCCATATNGCGGAGGAATCGCATGCGCCCACGTGCAAGTATGAAAGTGTTTGCGCGGCGTTCTTGGCATTGATATGCTTGCCAATCGCCTCGCGGGCTAAGCGCTCGCCCTCCTCGTCTACNAGTATAGCCTCCGTCGGTGCGAACACTACGCNCTCAACCTCGTTTGAGGAAACCATGCTTTCTACGTCGATAATCTTTATATCTTCAACGAGGTCGTCAAAAAAGTTTATGCGATACGCCGTCCTNTCGGTGGAATANACGTCGAGTATATCTCCGCGCAAAGCNAACTCACCGACTTCGCCAATCATATCCTGCCGCTTATAGCCAGCAAGTGCAAGTCTATCTGCAAGCACTGTCGGGGAAACTATATCCTCTTTTTTTACGCGTACGATACTCTTTTCAACAAGTCTCCTCTTTGGAAACTGNTGCAGCATACTGTCCGCAGAGGTGACNACAACGTCCACGTCACCGCTTACTATATCCGTNAGCGTGCGCATAATTTCAAGCACGTTAGCGCGAGAAGCACCTCTATGCACGAGGAGCATATCATCTCTATACGGCAAATGGCGCACACGCAAGCCCCAGCCCTTGAGCTTGCCTGCAAGACTCTTTGCCCCGAGGTCATCGGCGGCAACGACTATGCGGCGGCATTTAAGCTGNGATATAANGTGNAGCTTCGCGCCCTCGCAAACTCGCATGACTGACACTGCGGACGTATTGCCAAAATGCGGCAATTTTATATTGCCGCCAGTGTTCCTGCCCAAGTTGTCAAGCACAGCCAACTTCTCGCCAAGATTTTTAAGTTGTAATACGCTCGGTGTAATCAAAATCTATAAACGGCTCGCCGCCCTCACTGATGTCTGTTTAGTTTTTCCTGTACCCTTGCAAGCGGCGTACCCTTTGCTATCTCCAAAAGCGCAACGACGGAATTGTCTATTGCGGCATTCATTTTGTCNTGATATGCGTAATCTATCTTTGAAAGCACAAAATCAAGCAGTGCAACCGCNCCGCTTGCAAGCTCATCTGTTTTCGTACCAACGCGCAAACGCAAAAACTCCTGCGTGTTGAGCTCGGCAACGATATTTCTCATNCCGTTGTGAGTACCCGCGCTTCCGTCCTCGCGCAAGCGCAGNTTGCCAAGCGGTATATCTATATCGTCATAGCAAATTACAAGCTCGCTTCTCTCGTCAATATCGTACGCGCGCACAAGCTGCCTTACCGCCTTGCCGCTAAGATTCATAAAGGTCTGCGGCTTTGCAAGCACGATACCCTCGCGCTTACACTCGGCAATAGACGAGTCGCACGCCTCCTTTGAAAACTTCGCNCCAANTCGCTTTGCAAGCTCGTCCACAACCATAAAGCCTACGTTGTGATAGGTGTTTTTGTACTTTGCGCCTGGGTTGCCCAAGCCCACTATGAGTATCATATTACACTCCTTAGCAGGTCGGGCATACGCCAAACCCACTATTTCGTCATTGTTTTTGTATCCTGCTTCACTCTGCCTATCGTGAAGGAGCTTTCCTCAACGTCTCTTGTGACGGTCGTACCTGCGGCAATAAACGCGTTGTCGCCAACCACAACGGGCGCGATAAGATTTGTGTTTGCGCCGATAAAGCAACGGCTTCCAACCGTGGTCTTATGCTTGTCCTTGCCGTCGTAATTGCAAAACACCGTGCCGCAACCAACGTTTGTACCGTCGCCGACGTCCGCGTCGCCAACGTAGCTTAGATGCGCCGCCTTTACGCCCTTTCCGAGCTTTGAAGCCTTGACCTCAACAAAGTCACCGATACGGCAATCCGAGCTTATCTGCGCACCGCGAAGCCTTGCAAACGGACCGACAGTCGCACGGGCGCACACGCAGGAATCAACGATATGCGACATCTCAACCGTCGCTTCACTTTCAATCACGCTGTTACGCACGAATGACGCGCTTACGCTTGCGCCGCGCTTGACAACGCTGTCACCCTCTATACGCGAAAACGGCAGAATTTGCGCCCCGACCTCAATTTTTGCCGTGTCGTCAATGAATGTGGTAGTCTTATCAACTATTCTCACACCCTCGCTTAAATGGAAGTCGAGTATTCTGTCTTTGAGGAGATTATACACCATATTGTAGGATTTTGTATCGTCAATCTTCAAAAAGTCCTCGTCGTTGACAAAAATACCGTCGTAGTCCGCTTTGCCGATACTTATGAGCGACGCGCTGTCCTTGCCGCCGAGTCTGACCATCGCTATCTTTTTCATGCGCAAAAGCGCGACGTATCGCTCAATTGAGCTTTTGCGAAGCAGCGGCATATCGAGTGTGAGTATCACGTTTATCGCGTCCTTCATATAATAGCCGTCGGGATGAGCCTTCATCGCCTCTTCCTTGACGATACGGCTCTCCGCTGCAGGGAAGTCGGCAAACTCACGCAGCATAAAGTCCGCGGCGGTGCGACCGAGCAGCGATTGCTTTGAATTTTTTGTTTCTATAAATACAATATTAAATCTTTCCATACCTACACTATATTCCAAAAAAATGAAATGCTTGCAAGGATTATGACATAATTATTTTCGCATTTACGGGTACGCGTTATATATTGTGCGCGAAGGGCGTGCTTGCAACAGAGCCGAAGGCAAGACTGTAAAGGGAGAATTGCCTATGGATAACAATAAAAAACAAAAAATCGTTGCAATCATAGTTTCGACGCTCATATCGCTTGCGGTATCTATCGTGGCGTGTTTGCTTGGGGTATCGACCGATGCAATCGCACCATGCCAGGCGAATACGGATACTATTCAAAGTTACGCGACCGTATGCACTGTTGACGACTGACCGCAAGCACTCTGCAACTTATCGACAGTAGCGCAAGGCGCACCCTCTCGTTCGAGCTGAACGGCAAGACGCCCTTCAAAATCGAGTTTCTCTTCNAGTTNCTCTTCCATATACAGTCAAGCAAAAACAGCCGCAGATTTATGTTGCGGCTGTTTTTGCTATATTAAANTTTTCAAGCTTTAANTGGATAATGCTAAGACTTTATCAAATATAAAAAAGCTTTGACGGTTACACNGTCTTAATGGTTGNTCGCTTTTCTTTTAGCCTTAAAAAAGNTGGACAGCANNGCCGCNCACTCATCCTTACGGTGTCCGCCGCTCACTTCGATATCGTGGTTGAAAAGCCCTTTTTCAAGCAAGTTCACCTTGCTTCCGCATGCGCCAGTCTTTTGGTCGTATGCACCGAAGTACANCGCGCGTATACGCGAGTTCACCATAGCTCCCGCGCACATTGAGCACGGCTCCAANGTTACGTACAGCTCGCAGTCCTCAAGCCACCAATTGCNAAGCCTCTTTGCGCCCTCTGCAAGCACAATCATCTCCGCNTGCTTAAGCGCANTGTTCTCGCGCTCCTTAGCGTTTCCGCTCGCAGCAATGACCTCGCCGTCCTTTACCAGCACGGCACCCACAGGCACTTCGTCATACTCCGCGCACTGNCTTGCAAGCTCTATTGCCATTGTCATAAATCTTTCGTCATACATACGCTTTCGCCACTTTATCAGTAATATCCGATATATAAATCATCGTTTAAGCACCTTGCACATCAAATTTATGTCATACAAGTTTCAAGCACACGAAGTGTGCCGAGCGCTCACTAATCTAAGGAACGTCGCAAGAGTCTACCACACGAAGTGTGTCACTTGTGATATGGAGTGCCTGAAATTATCGTCAACGCGCGATATATCTGCTCTGCAAGCACNACTCTGAAAAGCTGATGNGGAAGCGTTATTCTGCCAAAGGATANGACTGCNTTCGCCCTATCTCTAAGCTCGTCNGTGTGTCCGTGACTGCCGCCAATGAGGAANGATATTTCCTTCGTGCCGTCACCCTCNTTTGCGGCAATGAGCGAAGCAAGCCCGTCGCTTGAAATACTCTCGCCCCTGCCGTCCATTGCAATGACGTAGCCCTTNGCTTTTTCAAGAAGCCNNGCGCTCTCAATGCGCTTTTGCTCCTCNGCGCTCTTNCCCTGCGGCGCGTCGGGAAGCTCAATCACCCTTACGTCGCCGTAGCGCGAGCAACGCTTGATATACTCGTCTATCGCGCCTGAAAAATAGCTTTCCTTGACCTTGCCTATTGCGATAATATTTATCTTCATCTCATCATTCCCCACACGAAGCTGAACAGCGTTGCAAGCACGCCAATCACAATGGTAAGTATAAAGGGTATATCCTTGCTGAGCGGAGCAACTCCGGTCTGCGTTTCAAANGGTACGCCCGATATGATTCCATTCTTTACTGCGTCCTTGCGCATACGCAAAAACATCAGAACCATTATTGCNGCACAGGCGATAGTAAGCACAAATCCNGCCACAAGCCCAAGGAATGAGCCGTATATAAAGTCCTCTATTTTTGTGATGAAAGAAAAAATTCCGCCATTCTGCGAGGTNTATCCGCTTATGACGGATACGGCGTTATTGAGGAAGTGCATAAATATTCCTGGGAATATCGAGCCCGTATAGTACATTGCAAGCGCCATTGTAACGCCTGCAAAGAAGGTGTAGCCAGTCTGCACTATGTTTTGGTGCATGAGCGAAAAGTACACTGCNCTAATAAGCACAAACTTCCAGCCGCACTCCCTGTATCCTGCATATATAAGTCCTCTGTGCGCCAGCTCCTCAAACAGCGCAGGAAGCAGCGCGACAAGNGCAAGCTCGCGAAAAAGTACGCCTATATCCGTGTAATCTGTTGGCGANGATATGTGCGTGAAGCCCATGAGCCTTAGCACCACCTGCCACACAAAGGATATNGCCATTGACACGACTATCATACAAANNGCAATGACAAGCACGCGCAGGCANTTTTTACCCGANACCTTGNGCACACCAAAATCCGNCTTGAATGAGAGCAAGCCCTCCCGCCTTCCGACTGTAAGCATATANAGNGCCACCGTCATCACGCCAAAGATGAGTATTTGCACGACGCAGCTATAAAACGCGTCACTGTCCGCAATGCCCAATGCGGAATACACGTCNAGNGATGACGCAATGCGCAACAGCAGCGTTGCAATNACNACCGCGAAATATATAAAGCCTATCGTATTGCGCTTTGTCATAGCAACCCCGAAATGAAGGCGACNAGCCAGTACGCAACCATAATGCCGAGCGCAACCCANACGCCTATCATAGACTGCGCCTTGCCNACGCACTCTATCTCGTTTTTGGCCGTAAGCACTCGTGTCANCCTACGCCAGCCGTTTGCCGTAAANANTNANNNNAAAAATGAAAAGAAGTCCTTTACAAAATGGCGTTTGCCTGTAGGCACTGCCGTAAGCAGAGTAAACTCATCGTAAACAATGCCGTTATCCACAATTCTAAAATTGCCGTTCTCATTTTTGTCGCCCATGCGATACATTGCGTAAAGCAGCAATATGAGGATAAAAAGCCCAACTACAAAGCTTGCCAAGCCAGTAAGCCAATTGAAATAGCCGAGCTGATAATACCACTCGTCAACCTGCGGCAAAAACGAGGTAAGCGTAAGTGATATAAAGTTGTTGAAAAAGTGTACGAGTATGCTTGCCCACAGCGAACCAGTCAATGTCACCACGAGCGCAAGCACNATGCCTATGCCAAACTGATGNACCGTCTGCACGGGATTTGCATGCATAAGGCTGAAAAACAGTGCGGACATGAGTATTCCAAACCAAATNTTNCTCGTNGACAGACCNTGGAACACGTTTCCGCGCATGAGCAATTCCTCGCCGAATGCTGGCAGCACCGCCATAATAAGCAAGGACAGGAAATACGCGCCAACGTCNCCGNTTACNGGCGTACTNACGCTTGCNTTAAGGTGGATAAGNTTGAGAAATGACGTCCATAAATTNGCGAGCGGAAGAAACACCAAAATTGTGGCGATTGCAATAAACGGAGTGAGTATAAGCTGTTTTACNCTTCTCGGCTTGCGAATACGCGCAACGGCAAGCTCGTCAACCTTCCGTACCCTTGCATAGATNAANGCGGTNGCGATNAAGCCGACCTGCATTATGATATAGCCAACCCAGTCCTGTACGCTCATTCCGCCAAAGCCAGCCGATACACGAGAAAGTATCAGGGAGGCNAACAGCGCAAGCAGGCTGCCTGCACATATTCCAAGCAGGTAGATAGAGGAGCTTTCATTTGCCAAAATCGTCTTTCTCATTAAGCCTCAAAAACCTCGCTTCTCTTATACTGTGTGGCGACATGCAAATTTATTTTGTCATCGCCCATGGCTTCGAGCATGCTGTGAACCGTATCATAGGCNCACTGCTCCGTATTGTTGTTCTCGCTTATGTGTCCGAGCAGCAGGTGTCTGACCTCGCTATGCCCCGACAGCTTGCTCACTATCCTTGCCGTACTGTCGTTTGAAAGGTGTCCCCTATCAGACAGTATACGCGCCTTGAGGTANGGCGGATATTTGCCCTCTTTGAGCATAGTNACGTCGTGATTTGCCTCGAGCAAAACGACGCTGCTATCCTTGATATTTCGCAAAACTCCAAGCGTAGGAACTCCTATATCGGTAGCNACGCTGCATCTTGCCTCGCCGACGCGGAATGAATATGCCATAGGATATTCGGCGTCATGCGGAATGCGGAAGGGCGTGACCTCTATATCTCCAACCGTAAANCCGCCCTCATAATNGTCNACGTCNGCNACGTTCTTTATATCACCGACTTTGTCGTACATTTTTCTTGCCGTAAGCGGATGTGCGTACACCCTCGTGTAATTGCTCAGCTTNGGCAAGCCCCTTACGTGGTCGCTATGCTCGTGCGTTATCACAACTCCGTCAAGCGCGGACAGTGAAAGTCCGAGTGCTTCAAGNTCCTCGCTTATGCGCGAACAGGCAAGCCCCGCGTCAACAAGGAGCGCGGTGCGGTCGGAAAATATGAGTGTGGCATTGCCCTTGCTTCCGCTTGCGAGCGATACGAGTTTTAGTGACATAATCATTACCCCACAAATATTACCCCACAAACAGGGACGTTTNTGGGGNCCCCATNAGGTNNCGCNNNNACCCNNNANGGACGTTTGNGNNAACCCCATTATNANCAAAAATGGGCNAGATGCGCCCACCTTTGAATTTTCAATTTAGATTTCCTTGCCGCGCTTTTCCATTTGCTCGGATTCGTCCTCAATNCGGTTTGAGATGACGTTGAATACTATACNCAGCACGAAAACCAGAATACTCTCAACAAGNGCAATGATAAACGCNACCTTTGCGCTTGCGACAAACTTATGCTCTACTATATTCCACACCAGCAAAACCATCAGACATGCGATATCAATAAACGAAAGTATCGCAACNGAAACGCCGTTGTATTTGCCCGAAATAAGGTATATCACCGACGCAATAAGTATCGCNGCGGTNAACACGGGAACTGCTATATATACGAGGTTCTCGGGGCTTGAAATGGTGATNCTCTTCATCTGCACCCANCCCTTTATCATTCCGATAAAGTCCATCTCGCCAAGCTGCAAATTGCCTATATGGTTTGACGAGTAGGAAATGAGGAATGGCAACAGCAGGAACAGCGCCACNAAGAAAGTGATAACCGCAAATATTCTCTGCCATTGAATGCCGCCTCTGCCAGCCTTATNCTTGCCCTTCTTCTTGGCGCTTGAAACGGACTCNAACTGCGTATCTTCACCGTATTCGTCATCGGGAACGTAGCCTCCAGCCTGTTTGCCGTCAGTGCGAAGGACGTTGCTATCCTGCGTCATATACGGCACAACCGCAAGCGGAACTATGATTGGCTGAAGCTGTATGGTGTTGTGCTTAGGCGCAATTATGGGCACGGGACCGCCGACGCCAACCTGCTTCAAAACGGTTGCGTCCGCGTCTGACTCTGCCTTTGGAGGTCTGTACATCTCGGCTTCGACGGGCTTTTCAAGCTCTCTTGCAAACTCGACGTCGACCTCGGTATTACGCTCCTTTTTTGCCATATTTTTTCCTCCTGTGCGACGGCGCGCACGACGGCTAATCTATAACCGCACTTAGACGGCTAACAAACTTGCATTAGCCGTACTTGAACGGCTAATCAATGTAGTATTAGCCGTATTTGAACGGCTAATCAATATAGCCGTATTTGTCGGAATTTATAAGCGTNCATATGAGCGACGCAAGAAAATATCCGACGGCAAACAATACAAGACTGAACATCTCGCTTGTCTGATAACCCTTTATAAAGTCCTTTATGAAGTCAATCTTTTCTATTCCTATCACGCTTGCGCCNACGAGCGAGGCTATAAACATCGCAAGCACGCAAAGCAGATATATCACCGAGCTTGCCATATANCTTACGGGATTCACCGCAAAGAATATTGCAAACACNGACTTTATCATATTTATCGCAAGAAATACTATTCCCAAAAACAGCACGATGCTGGGGATTGTCTGAATCCAGATTCTTGCGACCTCTTTTCCCTCCCAGCCAAGGCGAGCGGTCTGCTTGAACGCCTCGACGATGTTGTATATCGCGCCAAACTGCCTTGGCACAAATCTGAAAGACATCTTGTCTATCCACACTCCCGCCGCGCCAAGAATGTACGGCAACACCATGACGANTGTGAGAAACAGCATAACCGTGCCAATAATNACATTCTTATTGCGCTTGCGGCGCTTCCACTTTTTGCTCCTGTCCTCAGTTTTTGGCTGAAAGTCATTTTCGGTGGTTTCGCGGCGCGTGTCCTCGGCTTCCTGCTCNTCAATCTCAATATGCGGCTGTATGACAAAATCCTGCCTTATAGAAGGCATAACGTGATAAGCAGCATTGCGCATNGGTGTTGGCGCAAGCCTTATTCCGGACTCATCTACGTGCCTGCTTTTATTGCGATTGTCTTGGTTTGCCATGACCGCTCCGATTATTTTCTTTTCTTACCGCGCGAAGTGCGAGATTCGTTTTCTTCAACGTAGGACTCAACGTACTTCTCTACGCTTACAGTTTCCACTGCGCCNCCCTGCGTATACTGCACAAGCGGCTGGTCCTGCGTAACGTACGGCACGAACGCCACGGGCTGAACTATAGGCGGCATCTGTCTGTTCGGGTCCTCGGGATAAAAACCGCCCTGCGGATACTGCGCATANGGATAGCGATATTGCGGATATGCTCCATACGGCACACCCCTGCCNGANAAGTCGGACGGCATTTCAGGNGCGTCACTCTTCACCTCTGCCTCATGACTTTCCTGCTTTTTCGCCTCGTCCGTCTGCTCGCGCCTGTCTATNCCCTTTGTAAATTCCTCAAGGGTTGGGAGTGCAGACCATCTCAAATCCTCTTTNGGNGGGTCTATCACGCGCACCTTACGCTTGACTGGCGGACTCTGCTTTATCTTGTCCTTTGCNAGCAACAAAAGCGCTCTTGCCTTATTTCTGCCGCAGTTTGTACAGCAGGTGCAGTTGAGCGGATTTATCGTTCCGCACGCAGGACATACGTACGTATCAGTGCCAATCTCATCCTCGTCTATCTGCGAGTATGGGTCGGCGTAGTATTTGGAATAGTCCTTGAGCGCGGCGGACAGCTTCCTNAGCATTGCCACGTCCTCTGCGCCAAGCTCGTTGAGCATCTTCTTGTAGTTTTCAAGAGTCTCAACCTTATTGTTGTAATCCTCGTTATATTTAGCCTCGAGAATCTTGACTTCCTTTTTTGCCGCTTCAATCTCATCTGCGGCTCTTGCGCGCTTTTCGGCAATCTCCTTTTCTATGGCGGACATTCTGTCACGCACCATATTGTCAAGACGCTGCTTGATATTTCGCGCGGCAATCATTTCCTTTGCGGAGTGGGTTTCACTGTGTATAGCGATAGGCGCGCCGCAAGCAATACAGTATTTCGCCCCAGGCATATTCTTCGAGCCGCAGACGATACACATGGGCTTGCGCATAACAGGAAGAATACCGCCGCACTTTGCGCAGTATCTGCTTCCTGCAATATTGGCAGAACCGCAAACGGAACATATGGTTTGATGATTATCAACCACGTCCGCGCCGCAGCCCTGACATATCGCCTGCCCCTGTTTTACTTCGCTTCCGCAAATTTTACAAACGAACATNTANTTCTNCAATCNTAAANGCCTTGTTNNCTTCACGNCTATTNTGGCAACCCACTATGCTTNAAGTAATCTTANTTNGCNTTGTANCTATCTTTAAGTCCGACTATACTGTTAAACTCGTTTTCCTCGTTTCTCTTTATGAAATACCCTTCGCGCAGGAACTGGAAGCGCGTATGTACGGGTGCCTCCGCCACAAGCTTTTCGCCCTTGCCGTGGAGTACGGTGAGCGAATTNGGATTGAGTCTATCCATATAATCGCCGTCGCCGTCATTTATCAAGTAGTCAAACATATTGAGCCTCACGTCCACGCAGTCGTTTGCGTTTACCCAATGTATCGTACCCTTGACCTTCATATTTGCGCCTTCCTCGCCCGAGCGCGTACCCTCGATATACTCGACGTGTACGGCTTCAACGCTTCCGTCAGCGGCTAAATCACAGCTCTTGTAGCGCACGATATACGCGCCCTTCAAGCGTACGATTCCGTCCGGCTTCAAACGGAAATACTTAGGCGGCGGATTGAGCGAAAAATCGTCCTGCTCTATGTACAGCTCTCGGGAGAATGTGGTTGTATGCGTACCTGCGCCCTCCTGCTGAGGATTGTTTTCAATGCTCACTTCCTCCGTCTTGCCCTCGGGATAGTTGTCCACAATGAGCTTGAGCGGCTTCGTTACAACCATAGCGCGCTGTGCGTGAGCGTTCAAATCCTCGCGTACGCAATGCTCCAAAATGGAAATATCCACCTCGCTGTCCGCCTTTGCAACGCCTATACGTGCGCAGAAGTCGCGTATAGCGGCTGGCGTGTAGCCTCTTTCTCTTATTCCCGACAGCGTGCTAAGACGCGGGTCGTCCCAGCCCCAAACTATCTTTTCATCAACGAGTCGCTTTATAAAACGCTTGCTCATCACCGTATGCGTGAGGTTGAGCCTTGCAAACTCAATCTGTCTCGGGCGCGGGTCAAAGCCGCAGTTTACNGTCACCCAATCGTACAGCGGACGGTGGTTTTCAAACTCGAGCGAGCAAAGGGAGTGAGATATTCCCTCCACAGCGTCCTCAATGGGATGCGCAAAGTCGTACATAGGATAGATGCACCACTTGTCGCCAGTATGCGGATGAGTCGCGTGACATATGCGATATATAACGGGGTCGCGCATATTGATGTTTGGCGACGACATATCTATCTTTGCTCTCAGCACCTTTTCGCCGTCTGCAAACTCGCCCGCCCTCATTCTCTCGAACAAAGCGAGGTTTTCCTCTACGCTCCTGTTTCTATACGGACTCTCCTTGCCAGGGACGCCAAAGCTGCCTCTTGTTGCGCTTATCTCCTCCGCACTCAAATCGCAGACGTACGCCTTGCCCTCTTTTATGAGCTTAACCGCGCACTCGTACATCTTCTCAAAGTAGTCGCTCGCGTTGTAAAGTCCGTCCCACTTGAAGCCCAGCCACTCTATATCCTGCTTTATGCTCTCCATATACTCCACGTCTTCCTTTGCGGGATTGGTGTCGTCAAAACGGAGATTGCAAGTTCCGTTATACTTCTCCTTCACGCCGAAGTTTATGCACAGAGCCTTTGCGTGTCCTATGTGCAGATAGCCGTTGGGTTCTGGCGGAAAGCGCGTAATAATCTTGGTCGCTTTGCCGTCCGCAAGGTCTTGCTCGATAAACTCTTCAATAAAGTTTTTAGATTCCATGTAAATTATCCTCTTCTTCCTCCGCACGCATAGTGCAGGTTGACATCCTTTGAATACACTTCCATTCGTCCGTCCTTTTCCTCAAAGCCGAACTTTGCAAACTCGGGCTTCACGCCCTCTATACGCAAAAGCAGGGGCGTACCCTCTATGAGCTTGAAGAACATAGCGTGCAGGAAGAATAGCTTATCTCCCTCTTCCACGCCGTCTGCAAAGACGATATCCTCAATCACTCCGACGGGCTGCTCCTCAAGCTTTATGCTCATACGCCAAAGCGCGACGGGTGTTTCCTCGTCGTACATGACAAAATTGGAGCCGTGCGGCTCGCCCTCTATGCCGAGAACACGATATATGCCGCGAGCGGCGGCGATATCTTCAAATCTTACGGTCAGCATAATATAAATAATAATATTACGAAAATAGTCTAATGTCAAGAAAAGCATATAGCCATTTCTTGGAAATAGGCGTGCCNAGNACGCGCGTAAACGTGACAAAATTTGCAGATTTTTGGGTTTATATCGCAATTTAAGGGTTTATCTTATCTTTTGCTATGGGTAAACACGGTTTACTGAAAACAACAANATTCAAGCATATATCTTAAAAANTCAATNCCAATCAATATACAACCTTCACAAGGTGCAAGCCCTTTGCAGGCAGNGTCTTGCCAGCCAANGTTCTGTCCCCAAGCTCTATCGCTCGGCGTACGTCGGCGGCAGTCAGCTTGCCCATACCTGCGTATACGAGCGTACCTGCGATAATNCGCACCATATTGTACAAAAAGCCGTTGCCTGTTACGCTTATCTCAAGAATGCAATCGTACAGCTTGCCGTCTTTAAACATAATCTCATCTGGGCAATTCGCNTTGTTGACGTAAACTCCGTGGGCGCATCCAAGCGGCAAATCNAAAATATCCACGTCGTATATNGTGCGCACGGTGTTTTTTATNATGCTTCCAGTCGCCTCGAAGCACTTGAAGTCATGCTCGCCAACAATCNCCTCCGCGACTTCGCGCATTGCGGATATNTCAAGCGGAACTAAAATATGCTCGTGNGTCTGCTCAAGTATGGGACGTCTGTGCCGTGCAAGATAGAGCTTNTAGCAATATGTTTTGCGCTTNGCCTGAAACCTTGCGTGGAAGCCCTCGGGCGCNACCTCGCAGGATAGCACACTCACGTCGCTTGGCAGATACGCGTTGACGGCAAACGGAATTTTGTCAGTAGGCACGGACGTATCCGCNTCAAAATGCACGACCTGCGCAAGCGCGTGTACGCCTGCGTCCGTGCGTCCGCTCGCCGTTGCCTGTACGTCCTGTCCGAGCGCCTTGCTAAGCGCCTTTTCCAAAACCTCCTGCACGCTAAGACCGTTGAGCTGTCTTTGCCAGCCAACGTAGTTNGCGCCAAAGTAGGAAATCACGGCAATATATCTCATAGCAGGTCTCCAAATATTGCAAGGTCTATATTTATGCCAACCGTCGGGAAGTAATATCTTTCNAGAATTATGACNGTCACAAAGCCGCCGATAAACAGCACCGCGACAAGGTCGCCAATGCCGAGCTTGGCTTTTTTCATCTTCGTACGCTTGTCNGTCGCATTGTAGCAACGCGCGTCCATTGCAAACGCCAGCTCGTCCGCGCGGCGGAAGGAGTTGACAAAAAGCGGAATAAGCACAGGCAGCAACGCCTTTGCACGTGCAAACAGTCCGCCCGTATCAAAGCTTGCGCCCCTCGCCTTTTGCGCCGCTATAATCTTGTTCGTTTCCTCAAATAGCGTAGGTATAAAGCGAAGAGCTATGCTCATAATCATCGCTATATCGCGTACNGGCACTTTNATAAGCTTGAGNGGCGACATAAGGCTTTCAAGCCCGTCCGCNAGCTGTACNGGCGTTGTTGTGAGTGACANTAGCGACGCGCCCGAAATCAACAAAACGAGCCTTAAAACCATTTTTATNGTAGTATGAACACCGTTTTTGGTTATTACNATAATTCCGCTTTCAANCAGCACTTCGCCGTCCTTGATGAAAAACAGGTTTATTATTGCCGTAATTATGACAATAAAAAGTATGCCGCGCACGGACTTNAGAACTGACATAATCGGAAGCCTTGCAACAAGCACGACGAATATCAGCACCGCCGCCGTAAGCATAAAACCAAAGTAGGATTTTATAAAAAATATGGACACTACAAAAAGTATCGTNAGCANCAGCTTAACCCTTGCGTCAAGCCTGTGTACGGGAGAGTTTATGGGATAATACTGTCCGAAGGTTACGTCCTTAAACATCCTCTCCCTCCCCTCTTCCTTGCGCCTTGCGAAGAATTGTGCCAAGCTCGCGCGCAAGCTCGTCCATTGTCACAATATCCTTTGGAAGCGCAATTCCGCGCGCTATAAGCGTATCCGTTATGTGCGTTGCNGTTGGCAAATCAAGCCCTGCCTCGCGTATGAGANTNCTGTCACAAAATACCCTCTTTGGCGTGTCGTCGGCAACAATCTCGCCGTCTTTAAGCACGACGATTCTATCGGCAATCTCNGCCATATCGTCCATATTGTGCGACACGATTATGACGGTTGGCGAAACCTCGCGCTGAAGCTTTTTGATAAGCGCAAGTATCTCTTCCCTGCCAACGGGGTCAAGTCCTGCAACNGGCTCGTCGAGNACAAGCACCTTAGGNTGCATGGCGATAACNCCNGCAATTGCNACTCTTCGCTTCTCGCCGCCGCTCAAATCAAATGGACTGCGNGATGCAAACTTGTCATAGTCAAGCCCCACGACCTCGAGAGCGCGGCGCACNCGCCTGTCAATCTCGTCCTTTTCAAGCTTCATATTCTTTGGACCAAACGCCACGTCCTTTGCAACCGTGTCCTCAAAGAGCTGATACTCGGGATATTGAAAGACCATTCCCACTTCAAAGCGCAGCTTTTTGAGAGTCTTTTTGTCCGTTGCAGACATTCCGTTGACAATGACGGAGGAGTTCTTTTTGTCCTGCACCTTGATAAGTCCNTTGAGGTGCTGAATGAGCGTAGACTTGCCGCTNCCCGTAGCNCCGACAATACCTAAAAACGTCCCTTCCTCTACGCAGAGGTTTATATTCTTNAACGCCTGCTTTTCATTGGGAGTCTTTTTGGAATATACGAAATTGAGATTTTTTATTTCAATCGCCGACATACGCCCTCCACAAGCTCCTCTTCGGAGGTCACTACGCCGTCAAAGGTGAAGCCCTCGCNNTCAAGACTGCGCGAAAGCTGGGTTATTGGCGGAAGCGTAAGCCCACACGCCTCNATAAGCCCAGATGCAAACACTTCCTTGGGCGTTCCNTCAATTGCGACGCGTCCCTTTCTCAAAACCACGACGCGGCTCGCAAGCGCGGCTTCTTCCATATTGTGCGTAATGTTTATGACGGTGATTCCGCTCCTGTTAAGGCGAAGCGCAACGTCCATAATCTCCTTGCGACCGTTGGGGTCAAGCATNGACGTGGACTCGTCAAGTATGAGTATATCGGGGCGCATTGCAAGCNCTCCAGCAATTGCTATGCGCTGCTTTTGTCCGCCGCTNAGCTTNGACGCGGTGCGCGTACGGTACTCGCTCATNCCNACGGCTTCAAGCGCGTCGTCTACTCTTTTTACTATTTCCTCGCGCTCGATTCCCACGTTCTCGGGGCCNAACGCTATATCGTCCTCTATGATTGTCGCAACCATCTGATTGTCAGGGTTTTGAAACACCATTCCAACCTTTTTGCGTATCTCAAANATGTTTTCCTCGTCTACGGTGGATATGCCGTCAATGAGTATATCGCCTTCACTCGGCTCAAACAGACCGTTAAGGAGCTTTGCAAGCGTACTCTTGCCGCTTCCGTTCATGCCGACAAGCGCGACAAACTCCCCCTTGTTTATCGTAAGGGAAAGCTTTTTGAGAGCCTTTACGTTGTAGCCCTCCTTTATCGGATACGTGTAGGAAACTCCTCTTATCTCAATCTGCGGCACTGACATAAGCGAATTATAACACAACACTTCCCTACACGCAAACAAATTATTATACCCCACAAATGCCACCCCACAAAACAGGGACGTTTTGTGGGGACCCCAATACAAGGATTCTTTANTGGGAAAACAAACGCGCTTCCNAACTGGAAACGCGTTTATACTTGTTTGTTTTTGTTTGTTATAAACTACACTGTTACGCTTGTGCCTGCTCGACGTGCTTGGTAAATGCAAGCTGTGACATCATAAACTCGGCTCTGAAGAACAGCGTATCAAGTCCGTCTTCATTTGTAGAGAGGTCAAACACGCACCANGGCTGAGTGTTGCTCGTCTTGCCTACGTCGCTGATTGCAATTGCCGTATACGTCTTGCCGTCATGTCCNGTGACGTCCCAAAGNTAGTAGTTNTCGTCCCATGTGAGAGTAAGCACCGTNTCGCTTGGGAGGCGCTCAAGAAGGTCTGCTGGCAGGCTCATCGTTTCGCTTTCGCCTATCTCCTTGATAACCGCCTTGACGTTCTCNTTGCTGTAATCAAGACCTACGATATTAAGACCGAGGCTGCGTGANATAAGATTGAGTGCGCCCTCCAAATCTCCGTTTTTAACCTTCGCCGTAAATCCAGGGAACATGGGCTCTACGTAGTCGTTGAGCATACCTGCAAGCTCTATGCTTGAAAGCATTTCTTCAATNTCGATATTTATGTTGAATCTACTGAGCAAGCCCAGCAAGCCGTCGATATCTCCGAGCAAGCCCGCCTTCGTCTGAAGCTGGAAGTGCATCTTGCCNTCGGGNCTGAATTCCATATACGTTTGCTCGCGGTCAAAAACTCCGTTTAACAGCANNGGTATAAGCAAGGGNCCCATCTCCATATCCATTACGTTCGTCTTCGTNGTGTCAAGGTCAAAGCGCACGGTNTCANTGAAGTNGCTATATTGCTGCTTGTTTTCATTATTATTGCACGCGCAAAGTCCCAAAGCAAGGGATGCAACCATTATGGCGATAAGCGCGACTANNGCAATCCTTTTAATCATTGTATTTTTCANGGTTCACCCCTCCTTAGTACACAGGCGTATAGCCNTCNATGNCAGTGAAATATACCATGGTTACGTCAAAGAANGTCTNGGCANNNTCAATCGCNNTGANNGCCNNCGNCGNATNAAAGCCGNTGACNNNCGNATACAATCTGTTTATCTGGTCTTTCTTTATAGCCTTATAGTTTGCTACTGCATTNGGAGATGAAACGCCAAGCTCGTCAAGCATATTCTGCGTAAGTCCTGCAAGCACCGCATGTCCGAAGTTGGACGGATGCGTCCAGTCGGGATATATGAGCGACGCACCAAGGCTGGTNGCGCTCAAATCCACCTTACCGTCCTTTATGCCCATATTNGCAACTCTTTCAAACTCCGCCTGAGCGTCTACGATGATAAACTCGTCGCCGTTGTGCTCTGCNAGGTATCTGTCAAGCATACCGTTGAGCTTGCCNAGGAGATAATCCGCAAGNTTACGNAGNTGCTCTATAGATTGAATCTTTTCACCCTNCGCGCCAAATCTTCCGTCGTCAGTGAGCTTTGCAATTGCCGCACGTGCCGATGCCGAAAGATGCTTNGANCCCTCAAAGAANGGATTGTACACCTTTTGGAAAACAATTTTTGCGGTTGGGTTGAGTTCCTTCAAACGAGTGACGATATCGCAAATATTCTGATAGGATGACGGGAATCTGAATTCAACCTCTTCGTCCTCATCATCAAGCGAATCTCTGTACATAGGATTGTCGCGGCTTCCGTCCTCGAGNGCGTTGATAAGCGTCGTACCCTCTGCATAATTTGCTTCAAACTGGGGGTCTGCAACCTCATACATGAGCAAGCCGAGATTGTATTGAAGCATATTGTTGCCAAGTATGGATATGTGTATCATATCCGCCTCCTGCAAGTGCGTCTTCATCTGCACGGCNTTCTCGTCATCACGCTTCAGCATTTCAAGGAGTCCATCCTTGTCGTCACCCATCATTCCACCCGACGTCAGNTGTCCTGATACTGAATGGTTGTAGTATTTGAATCCGTTCACCCTTCCGACCAANGCATGNTAGCCATAATTTTCACGCTCNCCAAGAGGCGACGGNCCAATCAACGCTTCGGCAATGCTGTCACCCACATACACGATGGTGTACTCGGGCTCNGGCGTATTGTTGTTTTCACCGCAAGCAACCAGTGAAAGCACAAGTACNGCNACCAGCACAACCGTAAGCAAAATACCAACGATTTTCTTTTTCATCATACTTCCCCTAAAATTTATTAGTTATAGTAGAACTATTATAGTAAATATAGTAAAACTACACTTGTATATTTTATATTACAAATCAAAATTTGTAAATATCAAATGAAAAATGAATGCAAAAATTTTGTCAAGTGCAAGTGAAAACGCAAAGCCTTATTCCTTTTGCGCGTTCAAATCAATTTCATCCGTTTGTTCGTCCGTGTGACTGCCTAACGATTTTTTGAAGAAAAACTCTATAACTGACGTAAGAAATTTGCAAATCTTTTTGGATACGAATGCGGTCAACCTGTGTACGGTTTCCTTAAAAACAACCGATAACAAATATGCGCAGAGGAACATTCCAACTCCTAAAACAATCACCCACAAAAAATATAAATCGGGATTTATGCCAAACACGTATTCATAAAACATCGGTCTGATTATCGTGCGGAGCAGCAGGTTCTCGTGAAAGCAATATACAAACAGACTGCACGAGGCAAGATAGTTTATTGCCCTGCTCTCAAGCTTCATCAGTTTGAAGAGATTGAACAGGCTAAGCAGTGCAATCAGCAGAATAGGAGAAAAGTCGCCGTCTAAAGCAAAGACGTTTTTCATATAATCCGACTTCATTCCCACCACGTATTTGACAACGGCCAAAGCTAAAAATACACCAAATGATATTGCAAGCGCGACGCCGTTTTTCTTTGCGGAGCTACAATAATTTGCCATATACTTTTTCATATATGCCACGACAAAATACACCGCCGCAAAGCCGATAAGCCTATTGATAAGCGCCGCGGAGATGTTCACAAACATCTGCACCGCGCCAATCGCAAATATTACGGCTACAAGCGTAAAATGCGCCTTTTGATTCATTTTCTCTATCGCGCCGTTGAGCAGAGG
>JAAVHW010000002.1 GCA_014799525.1 Clostridiales bacterium
TGACACAGTACACGAGCCATCTCGTGTACTGTGTCATGGATAGCGTCAAGGCCCTCCTCTTTTGCACGCTTTGCAAGAGCAGTCTTACCTGCGGTTGCGCCGTTCTCTGCTGCGACTCTCATCTCAAGGTTTGTCTTTGTGCAGGGCGTAACAAGCTCACCGAGCATTTCGCAGAATTTTGCAGCATGCTCTGCCTCTTCGTAAGCCGCCTTCTCCCAGTACAAGCCAATCTCGGGATAGCCCTCTCTGTGAGCCACTCTCGCCATAGCGAGGTACATACCAACCTCGGTGCACTCGCCCTCGAAGTTTGCCTTCAAACCGTCATAGATGTCTTGAGGTACGTTCTTGCCAACGCCAACGACATGCTCTGCCGCCCAGCTCAAAGAACCGCTTTCCTCTTTCTTGAGTGCCGCCTTGCAAACGGGGCAGACCTCAGGGGCATTCTCGCCCTCGTACACGTAACCACAAACAGGACATACGTATTTTGCCATAATAAAATCTCTCCTTTGATTTTAATATATTCAACCGCTATGCGGTCAAACTCAATTTAGACGGCAGACCTCGCCTTGGTGCAATGCTCGCAGACGCCGACAAGATTTATCTGCGCCCTATCCACACTGTGCGCACACGTGCCGCGAGCCTTGTTTACAAGATACTCTATATCCACGTCCAAGTCGGACACGCTTCCGCACTCCGAGCAAACGAAATGCGCGTGTTCGCAAGTCGTCTTATCAAAGCGCGACGGAGCATTGTGTACGTGTATCTCCTGTATAACGCCCTCGCTGTCAAGCCGCTTCAATATGCGATATACCGTGCCAAGGCTTATATTTGGAAGCTCACATCTTGCACGCTGAAATACGGTTTCTGCCGTTGGGTGGTCGCACGAGGAACACACTATTCTCTCCACAACCTCTTTCTGTACCGTATTTCTGTTTTTCTCTGCCATTTGATTACCTTAATGAAAATCACTTCTTAATGATAATCATTCTTATTATTGATAGTATAATCCCATTACCAAATATTGTCAATACCCAATTTTTATTGCACGCGGACAAATTNAAGAAATCTCTATGGAAAATGTGTANCGNNATAGNAAATGCGTATCGACTATGATATACTNTATTTACNATTCNAAAGCATTAANCANTNTGAGGGGAAAACGATGNACGCNATAGACTCATCTGAAAAAATNNNATATAAAAATCNAGACNTATNATNTGCGCATACGCACCTGCGATATCAATAATCCNGTCGTCNTATTTTTGCACGGCGGTTGCGGTAGTCCCGACCGCGCGCAAATGATAAAGTTTCAATCTCCTCTCGCGGANAAATTCACNCTTGTNGCTTGGGACCAACGCGGCGCAGGCGTTGCCTATGACAAGAAAGANGCTAAAAGTNTTGTGCTNACAAAAGAGGTTTACGTAGAGGACGCGCACAACGTAGTTTGCTATCTTAAAGGACGCTTCAACAAGGATAAGATAATTGTAGTCGGTCATTCGTTTGGCTCTGTTCTCGGCGTATGGCTTGCGGACAAATACCCAGATGATATACNTTCTTATGTCGGAATCGGTCAATGCGTTGACTATATTGAGAATGAAAAGNTTTCATATGAATGGACGCTTGATGAAGCAAAACGACAGAACGATAAAAAAGCCATAAAAACGCTTCAAAAGATAGGNCGTCCATCGGACGGCAAATACTGCGGCAATCANGTNAAAAGCATAATGAAACANCGNGCNATATTGCATAANTACGGNGGCNCTACGTANGCAAATCGCAAGCCCTATTGGCAGGAGGTGCTTTTTCACGACGTGCCGATATTGCNTAAGGAATACACGTTACCCCAACTCGTGAAATATATAAAAGGATTGAGCTACAGCCCAAACCAACCGCTTGCCACCACAAACCCCGATTTTATGAACACGGTCAAAGGTTTGAANGTTCCCGTGTATTTACTCCTCGGAAAGCACGACCGCAACTGCGTAAGCTCACTTGCCGAACAGTGGTTCGACNAGTTGTACGCTCCCGAAAAGAANCTGATATGGTTTGAAAACTCCGCGCATGCTCCACAGTGGGAAGAACCCGAGCATTGGAATAAACAGTTTAGGNNATCTGTTTGAATGACCAATAAAAATTANATGANTNTNCTCTATNAACGCTTGCAGTATCGCTAAGCCACTGACNAACTAAGCAATAACCCCTAAACCTGATAGCATAAAAAAAAAAAAAAAAAACGACTCGCTATTTGCGAGTCGTTTTCTTTGATTTGTAAATAAATTACTTGATTTCTGCTGTTGCGCCAACTTCCTTGAACTTTGCAACGAGAGCTTCTGCTGCATCCTTGGGAAGACCCTCTTTGACTGTCTTGGGTGCGCCATCAACAACGCCCTTAGCCTCAACAAGACCAAGACCAGTTGCATCCTTAACAACCTTGATGACCTGAACCTTGTTCGGACCAACTTCCTTGAGGACGACGTCGAACTCAGTCTTCTCTTCTTCTGCGGGTGCTGCCGCTGCTACTGCGCCTGCTGCTGCAACAGGTGCTGCCGCGCTTACGCCGAACTCCTCTTCGAGTTGCTTTACGAACTCATTGAGCTCGAGCACGGTCATGCTTTTGATTTCTTCCATAAGTTTATTCAAATCTGCCATTTTTGTATTCTCCTATATTGTTTTTTAATTAAATTTACCCATAAGGTTATGCTTGGGCTGATTTGCCCTCTGCTATCATGCTCAGGCAACGCGCCAACTTGGAAATTGGTGATTGCATGCTGCCCAACATCTTTGCGAGCAAGACATCCTTTGACGGAATCTCTGCGATTTGCTTCAAGCCTGCTTCATCCATGAACTCGCCTTCGACCATGCCGCACTTCGTCTTCATCTTGTTGAGAGCCTTGATGTTTTTGACGATGTACTTTGCAGGAGCGACTGCGTCCGTGGAAGAGAAGGCAACAGCCGTCGGACCATTGAGAGCCTCGTCGAACTGGGTATAACCGAGCTCGTTGAAAGCAATCTTGACAAGACGGTTTTTGAGGACACCGTAATCGACGCCGTTCTCTCTAAGCTCCTTACGGAAAGCAGTATCCTGCGCAACCGTAAGACCCATATAGTCAATCAAGACAATGGACTTAGCAGATTGAATCTTCGCCTTTATTTCCTCAACTTGTTGTTTCTTAGCTTCAAGAACTTGCTGATTCATCTTTACCTCCTATAATAGTNGGCGGACAGAGTCCGCATAAAATAAGCGTCATTCCAAACGAGAATGACGCTACGTAAAAATACAGCACTTAGTCATCCTCGGCAAGCACAAATGTTTACGGCATACGCCACTTGCTGTCTTAGGAACGTATCTTATACTAATACATTTTTCACGCAATGTCAAACGAAAACAGCATTTGCTTTCAAATTATTGCGTGTGTCACTTGCGTGACTGTGCCAAGGTATATGCGAGAGTATAATGCTTAACCGCACCACCAATACTCTCCGCATATATCGGCAAATTTTGTTTNAAATCATTGCGCCGTAGCGCGAGTANTTACACCCTGTAAACTACCTTGATGCTCGGACCCATCGTGGATGAGATATAGATTGAACGGAAGTAGATACCCTTTGCCGCTGCAGGCTTCGCCTTGTAGATGGCCTCCATAAGAGCATTGTAGTTTTCCGTCAGCTTCTCAGCACCGAATGAAGCCTTGCCGAAGGGNACGTGACAGATTGCCTGCTTGTCAACTCTGTACTCCACCTTACCAGCTTTGATATCGTGTATAGCACGGGTGAGGTCCATTGTAACTGTACCCGACTTGGGGTTTGGCATCAAGCCCTTAGGACCGAGCACTCTACCCAAACGACCGACAACGCCCATCATNTCGGGAGTTGTGACGATAACGTCGTAGTCGAACCAGTTCTCTTGCTGAATCTTTTGAATCATCTCGTCGCCGCCGACAAAGTCTGCGCCTGCCGCCTTTGCCTCGTCCGCCTTTGCGCCCTTGCAGATTGCAAGTACGCGAACCGTTCTACCAGTACCGTTGGGAAGAACGACAACGCCTCTGACCTGTTGGTCTGCGTGACGGGGGTCAATACCGAGCTTGACGTGCAATTCTATTGTTTCATCGAACTTGGACTTAGCCGTCTGAACTGCCAAAGCGATTGCTTCTGCACCTTCGTAGGTCTTAGTCTTGTCGATGAGTTTTTTCGAGTCTACATAATTCTTACCATGTTTCATAAAGAACCTCCTCTTATTCCTCAACGAGTACGCCCATGCTGCGAGCCGTACCTGCAATCATGCTCATAGCAGATTCCAAATTAGCGGCATTCAAATCGGGCATCTTCTGAGCGGCAATCTCCTGCAACTGAGCCTTGGTGAGCTTTGCTACCTTGTTCTTGTTGGGAGCAGCCGAACCGCTTGTAAGTCCGCAAGCCTTTTTGATAAGCACGGGTGCAGGCGGTGTCTTGAGAATGAACGTAAATGAGTGGTCCTGATAGATGGTGATGACAACAGGAATGATAAGTCCTGCGTCCTTTGAAGTCTTTTCATTAAACTCTTTTGTGAAAGCTGCAATGTTGATACCGTGAGGACCAAGCGTAGAACCGACAGGCGGTCCCGGTGTTGCTTTTCCCGCGGGCAACTGCAATTTTACAACTGCTGTGATTTTTTTAGCCATATTTCCTCCTGACTAACGGTGGTTTTTGCGGCGGCGAGGATTGGATTTGCCGTCTCCCACCCGCGTACAGCGTACGCCCGAAGCATTATTGGTTGCTTCAAACCTTCATAGTCTTGCGACTATTAGGACGTTTGTCCTAACTCTGCGCGTTCGCGCACGTTCTAATTTGGCAATCAGAGCTTCTCCACCTGAGCGAAATCAAGCTCGACGGGGGTTTGACGCCCAAACATTGCCACGATAACCTTGACCTTTTGATGTTCTGCACTGATTGAATCCACAACGCCGATGAAATTTTCAAGTGCGCCGTTGATGATTTTGACGTCATCGCCTGCCTTGATATTGAAATCTTCGATGCTGACCGTTTCCAGTCCCATACGTCTGATTTCCTCATCAGTCAACGCGATAGGACGACCTGCCGAACCGACGAAGCTTGTGACTCCGCGCGGCCTTGTCACCATAAACCATATATGGCTGGTGTAAATCATCTTTATAAACACGTAGCTCGGAAACTTTTTGCGTTGAATAACCTTCTTCTTGCCGTTTCTTTCTACAATATCATCCTCAACGGGGATTTTGATATCGAAGATATAGTCGTGCAGATTGTTGTTTTCAATCATGTTGCGCAAGTCAGTCTCAACCGAATTCTCATAGCAAGAATAGGTGTGGATGACGTACCATTTCGGTTGCTCGTTGATTTTTTCCGCTTCCATTTACACCCTCCGCTATTTGATAAACACCGTTGGCCATTCGCCCTTTGTAACAAGTCCCATTATTCCGCCAAGCACGTAGTCGATTATGAAGAGTACAACGAAGAACAACACGACGACGACCAAAACCACCGCAGTGCTACTTCCAACTTCCTTACCTTTCGGCCACGTCACCTTTTTGAGTTCTGAGAAAACGCCTTTGATGCCCTTCAACATTCTCTTGAAGATGTTGGGCTTATCGCTGTTTTTCTTGGCTGATGACTTCTTTGCTTTTTTAGGCTCTTTTGTTGAATTGACGGAAGCAGCGGATTTCTCCTGCTTACGCATCGCTTCAAACTCTTTTGAGGTATCGGTTTTTGGCTTATTTTTTGCCATATAGCCTCCTTATCCCGTCAGCCTTACTTTGTTTCTCTATGCAAGGTGTGTTTCTTGCAGAATCTGCAATACTTATTCAATTCCATTCTGTCGGGATGCTTTTGCTTGTTTTTGGTCAGGTTGTAGTTGCGCTGTTTGCACTCTGTGCAGGCGAACACGACCTTGACTCTTGCTCCTTTCCCTTTCTGCGCCATATTTACCTCCTTTTTGTTCTTATCAATATGACACCCTACACGGCAAAATTTTGCCGTGTAGAGCTTTTGTCTATATCTTTATTGAAAGAACTTAGTCGAGTATCTTGGCAACGACACCGGAGCCGACCGTTCTGCCGCCTTCACGGATAGCGAAGCGGAGACCTTCCTCGATTGCGATAGGAGTAATCAAAGTGATTTCCATATCGATGTGGTCGCCGGGCATAACCATTTCAACTCCAGCGGGGAGCTTGATTGAACCCGTAACGTCCGTTGTTCTGAAGTAGAACTGAGGACGGTAACCATCGAAGAACGGTGTATGACGGCCACCCTCGTCTTTCGTCAAGACGTACACCTGGCTGGTGAAGTGGGTGTGAGGATGAATTGTGCCGGGTTTTGCGAGAACTTGTCCACGCTCAATTTCAGACCTCTGGATACCACGGAGAAGTGCGCCGATGTTGTCGCCGCCCATTGCGGAATCAAGAAGCTTACGGAACATTTCGATACCCGTAACGGTTGTTTCCTTCTTTTCAGTGGAAAGACCGACGATTTCGACCTTGTCACCCATTTTCAAAACGCCACGCTCAACTCTACCAGTTGCAACCGTACCACGACCCGTGATGGTGAACACGTCTTCGACAGGCATAAGGAAGGGCTTGTCGGTGTCACGCTCGGGGTCAGGAATGTAGGAGTCGATTGCGTCAAGCAACTCTCTGATAGGATTGAATGCTGCGCTGCCCCAATCGCCTGCGAGACCTGCTTCCATAGCCTTCAATGCAGAGCCACGGATGATAGGCGTGTCGTCGCCGGGGAAGCCGTACTCAGAAAGAAGCTCACGAACTTCCATCTCGACGAGTTCGAGCAACTCTTCGTCGTCAACTTGGTCGGTCTTGTTGAGGAAGACCAAGATGTAGGGAACGCCAACCTGACGAGCGAGCAGGATGTGCTCACGGGTCTGGGGCATAGGACCGTCGGAAGCTGCGACAACGAGGACTGCGCCGTCCATCTGTGCAGCACCCGTAATCATGTTCTTAACATAGTCCGCGTGTCCGGGGCAGTCAACGTGTGCATAGTGACGTCTGTCTGTCTCGTACTCAACGTGTGCGGTATTTATCGTAATACCTCTTGCTTTCTCTTCCGGCGCCTTATCGATTTCGTCGTACTTCATCTCTTGAGCTTTGCCTTGAGATGCGCTGTACATCGTGATTGCGGCGGTGAGAGTGGTCTTACCGTGGTCAACGTGGCCGATTGTACCAATGTTGACATGGGGCTTAGTTCTTTCAAACTTTGCTTTTGCCATAACTGAATTCCTCCAAGTATATTTTTACTTATTTATTCTCCAAAGCAAATTATACGATATATAACTTACTTCTTTGATTCTCTTTCCTTCACTTCGCCGATGACCTTTTCAGCCACGCTCTTTGGCACGACTGCATAGTGGTCGAACAACATTGTGAAGTTTGCTCTACCCTGCGTAATACTACGCAAGGACGTTGCGTAACCGAACATTTCCGAAAGCGGAACGTCACAGTCTACGACTTGTGCGCCGTTTCTGGGCTCGATGCCCTTGACCTGTCCACGGCGGGAGTTGAGGTTGCTCATGACGTCGCCCAAATAATCATCGGGAGTGACGACCTCAACCTTCATGATAGGCTCGAGGAGCGTAGGACCAGCCTTTGCGACTGCTTCCTTGAATGCGAGTGAACCAGCAATCTTGAACGCCATTTCCGAGCTATCGACTTCGTGCATACTACCGTCAACGAGCTTAATCTTGAAGTCAACGCACTCGTAGCCTGCAAGATAACCGCTCTGAGCAGCTTCCTTGATACCTTCCCAAGCGCAGTTTGCAAATTCCTTTGTGACCGCGCCGCCGACGATAACGTTCTCCACTTCCAAGCCCTTGCCAGGATTTGGTTCGATGTCGATAACGATGTCGCCGTACTGACCGTGACCACCCGACTGACGCTTGAACAAGCCGCGAACGTGTGATACGGGTTTGGTGATAGTCTCACGGTAGCTGACCTGAGGCGCACCTACGTTGAGCTCAACCTTGAACTCACGCAGCATTCTGTCGATGATGATGTCAAGGTGCAGCTCGCCCATACCTGCGATGATGGTTTGTCCCGTCTCCTTATCGGTGTACGCCTTAAAGGTCGGGTCTTCCTCTGCGAGCTTGATGATAGCAAGGTTCATCTTCTCCTGCGAAGCCTTTGACTTCGGCTCGATTGCAACCTTAATAACAGGCTCGGGGAATACCATGTTTTCAAGAATGATTTGGTTGTTTCTGTCAGAAAGCGTATCGCCCGTCGTGCTGTCCTTCAAACCGATAACGGCTACGATGTCGCCAGCGTATGCCGTTTCGACGTCCTCNCGGTTGTCNGCGTTCATACGNANGATACGNCCGATNCNNTCNTNCTNACCCTTNACGGTGTTGTACACGGTAGAACCTGTTGCAAGCGTACCCGAATAAATACGGATAAANGAAAGCTTACCAACAAACGGGTCCGTCAAAATCTTGAACACGAGAGCGCTGAACGGCTCGCTTGNACTCGGATGACGAAGCTCGGGCTGCTCGGTCTTGGGGTTGATACCCTCAATACTTGCAACGTCGGTAGGTGCAGGNAGGAANTCAACGACTGCGTCGAGCATGAGCTGTACGCCCGTGTTCCTATATGAGCTGCCGCACAAAACGGGATTTATTCTCATCTCGATTGTGCCCTTGCGGAGAGCCGCCTTGAGCTGTTCAAGAGAAATGGAATCATAATCCTCCATAATGAGCTTCTCGAAGATATCCTCGTCAAAGTCTGCTGCCGCCTCGAGAACCTTCAAACGGTACTCCTGCGCAATCTCCTTGTAAGACTCGGGAATNTCCTCGTACTTGTACGTTACACCCTTGTCCTTCTGGTCGAAATAGACTGCCTTCATCGTGAACAAATCTATAACGCCCTCGAAGTCAGACTCCTTACCGATAGGCAACGTGATTGGAACAGCATTTGCGCCGAGTCTTTCCTTCATCATCTTTACGGCNTTATAGAAGTCCGCGCCGTTGATGTCCATCTTGTTGACGAAAGCGATTCTCGGAACCTTGTAGGTATCNGCCTGTCTCCATACGTTTTCGGACTGAGGCTCAACGCCGCCCTTNGCGCAGAAAACTGCAACCGCGCCGTCGAGGACTCTCAAGCTACGCTCAACTTCAACNGTGAAGTCAACGTGTCCGGGGGTGTCGATAATGTTTATCTGGCACTCTCTCCAAATTGCCGTAGTAGCCGCAGACGTAATGGTGATACCTCTTTCACGCTCTTGCTCCATGTAGTCCATCGTAGCNGAACCGTCATGGGTTTCACCAAGCTTTCTGTTGACGCCGGTATANAAGAGNATACGCTCCGTCGTCGTGGTCTTACCCGCGTCGATGTGAGCCATGATGCCGATGTTTCTTACCTTATCAAGAGCATACTGCTTTCCCATAAATTACCACCTGAAATGNGCAAACGCCTTGTTTGCTTCTGCCGCACGGTGCATTTCGTCCTTTCTCTTGACTGCGCCGCCCGTCATGTTGTAAGCGTCCACAAGCTCGCCTGCGAGCCTTTGGTCCATAGTCTTTTCGCCTCTCTTTCTTGCAAACTGAACAAGCCAACGGATNGCAAGTGTCTGTNTGCGCTCGGGACGGATTTCCATAGGAACCTGATAGGTAGAACCGCCTACACGTCTTGCTTTGACTTCGAGCAGGGGCATTGCATTTTCAAGCGCCTTGCTGAAAATTGCCATGGGCTCCTGTCCGAGCTTTTGTGATGCTATATTAAACGCCTCGTAGACGATAGCTTGCGCCGTACCCTTCTTACCGTCCAGCATGATTTGGTTGACGAGCTTCGTCACAACCTTGCTGTTGTAAATTGGGTCAGGCAATACGTCTCTCTTTGGCACGCCACTTCTTCTTGGCATATTTACCTCCTAAAATTTACAGATTTATACGTTCAAATTATTTCTTTTTGCGCTTTGCACCATACTTGGACCTTGCCTGTCCGCGCTTTGCAACGCCGGCAGTATCAAGAGCACCACGTATAATGTGATAACGCACACCAGGNAGGTCCTTCACACGGCCGCCACGAATGAGAACAACACTGTGCTCTTGCAGATTGTGACCTTCGCCGGGAATGTAAACAGTACCTTCCAATCCATTGACCAAACGCACACGCGCAATCTTACGCAATGCCGAGTTCGGCTTCTTTGGGGAAGTCGTCGTAACGCTTAAGCAAATACCNCGCTTTTGAGGACATTGCTCCATGATAGGCGTCAACGATTTCTTTACTTGTTTTTCTCTACCCTTTCTTATCAACTGATTGATGGTAGGCATCTTGCTTCCTCCTTCTGAGATTTTTCGAACGTACCCGCAACCCTACGGTGCAGTTCAATCTATCGCCTTTGCTCTTGTAAGTCCGACGACTGCCGCGCTCACCTCTACGCCCGCCGCCTCACCGAGCTGCCGTTTGGACGGCACCCTCTCGATTTTGACGCCTGCGGCACTCGCTGCCGCGACAATCTTCCTTCTCAAATTCGCATCGGCATCCGACGCAACTATCACACACCTGACCGTTCCGTCGGAGAGTCCCTTCAAAACCTGTTTGGAACCGACAACTTTTGAAGAGTGATTAAGCTTTTCTATCAATTTCTCTTTTTCCATACTTCTTGACAAAGCTGAAAATTACCCATTTATGGATAGGCTATCATATTTTATCAATTCAATAGCTNNNTGTCAAATGAATGGAAATAAATTCCTAAAAATTTTTATATTATATTAAATATATCTATATATTGTAGTATAATCCATATTAAACCACATTTTTGCGCCAACCGTTATGCCTTATTTTCTGCAAAACACGATGTTTTGATGGATAGTGCAGCCAAACTATATGCTTTTCATCAACTATCACTTAAGCGGCACTGTCGCTTTTGCGTCTACGTCAAGCCCACTTGCCTCCGCGCCGCTCTTTATGACAAAATACGCCGCCGCGCCTATCATTGCCGCGTTATCCGTGCAGTAGGTAAGCTTTGGATAATGCACCTCTACTCCGCGAGACGCAAGCTCGCTTGCTCTTCTGCGAAGCTCCTCGTTTGCACTTACACCGCCTGCAATGGCAACTTTCTTTACACCCGTACGCTCACATACAAGCGAAAGTGTGTCTGCAAGCTGACTTACCGCCGCCGCCTGAAAGCTCGCCGCTATATCGCAAGCAGGAAGTTCCTCACCCTTCTGTTCCATTTTGTGTACGAGATTTATGACAAAGGTCTTGAGTCCGCTATAGCTGAAATATAAGTCGTCCGATTTGCCAAATTTTGGCACGGGCATATCGTATACAACCTTGCCATCGCGCGCCTTCTTCTGTATTTCGGGGCCACCTGGATATGGCAAGCCAAGCACTCTTGCAACCTTGTCGAACGCCTCGCCCGCCGCGTCGTCGCGACTCCCAGCTATGAACGAAACCTTCTCGTAATCCTCGACGTTTACGATTGCGGTATGCCCTCCGCTTGCAAGCAGGCATAGGTACGGCGGCGTGAGCGTGCTGTCAATATAATTCGCCGCAATATGCCCCTTTACGTGCGATATCGCAAAGAGCGGCTTATTCCACGCATACGCAAGCCCTTTTGCAAAATTCACACCTACGAGCAACGCCCCGACAAGCCCAGCGCCGTACGTAACTGCAACCGCGTCAATGTCGTCCTTTGTGACGTTCGCCCTCTCCAAAGCCTCGCGCACTACGTTTTCTATCGCGAGCGTATGGTTGCGGCTCGCTATCTCGGGAACAACGCCGCCGAATCTACGGTGTATTTCAATCTGCGTTGCGATAACGTTTGAAAGGACGGTACGCCCGTCCCTGACCACGGCACACGCCGTTTCATCACAACTCGACTCTATTGCGAGTATCGTCAAACTTTTCTTATCCTGCAAGCAATTCATATTCTAAATATATACCGCCTATGCAACCCATTCACTCTACTGACGTTTGTAGGTTGCACGTGCAATTTGCCAAACAACCAACCTTATCAGTTTTTCAAAGCCTACTTTTGTATAGAGCTAAGCTTTAGGTATTCGTTGATGAAGCCCTCGAGGTCGCCGTCCATGACGGATTGCACGTTTCCCGTTTCATAGCCAGTCCTATGGTCCTTAACCATCGTATACGGGCAGAACACGTAGCTTCGTATCTGGCTTCCCCACTCTATCTTTTTGAGCTGTCCGCTTATTGCCGCCGCCTCTTCCTCGCGCTCGCGTTCGCGCTTTTCGATGAGCTTTGAGCGAAGCATCTGCATTGCGACTTCTCTGTTCTGTATCTGACTGCGCTCATTCTGACACGCTACGATTATACCCGTCGGCAAGTGCGTAATACGTATTGCACTCTCCGTCTTGTTGACATGCTGTCCGCCCGCGCCGCTACTGCGGTAGGTGTCCACCTTCAAGTCCTCGGGGCGTATTTCAATTTCCGAAGTGTCGATTATCTCGGGCATAACTTCAAGGGAGGCAAACGACGTATGACGTCTTGCGTTTGCGTCAAAGGGCGATATACGCACAAGTCTATGTACACCCTTTTCTGCCTTGAGATATCCGTAGGCGTTGTCGCCCTCTACACGGAAAGTAACGCTCTTAATACCTGCCTCATCACCTGCAAGGCTGTCAAGCTCCGCATAGCTCCAGCCCGCGCGCTCAACGTAGCGCGTATACATTCTGTACAGCATAGAGCACCAGTCCTGCGCCTCCGTGCCGCCCGCGCCAGCATGCAGAGTGAGTATGGCGTTTAGCGAATCGTACTTGCCGCTAAGCAGTGTTGCAAGCGAAAGATTTTCAACCTGCCCATTCAGCTCCTCAACGGAAGCGATAAGCGCGGCGTCCTCGTTTTCGTCCGCTTCAAGTTCCACGATATCGACCATATCCACCGTATCGTCAATGCGAGCAAGCATTTTTTCAAACTTTTCAATCTTGCTCTGAAGCTGACTTATTTCCTTAGACACCTTTCGCGCATTCTCCGCGTCATCCCAAAAGCCGTCCGCGTTCTGTATCTTTTCAAGCTCCGCAATACGCTCCTTGAGCTTGCTCGGATTTATGCTCTCGTATGCGCGAACCATTTCCTCTCGCATATCCTTGAGCTGATTTCTTATTACGTTATAATCTGTCATAATTTACATTCCGTTTTAGCAAATATGTGGTTTTATCTTTACGTTTTCACCGATAAAGCATTATTTTTGCCGTTTATATCAATTATTCTTGCCGCAGCAGTTTTTGTATTTCAAGCCCGAACCGCAGGGGCATGGGTCGTTTCTTCCAACCTTTTTGCCGCCTACAGCAGTCTTTTTAGCGGATGCAATTTGCTGACTGAGCTTTGCCTCGCCGCCGTCCGCGCGCTTTTCAACCTGAACCTTAAGCAAAACCGCCGCCGCTTCAGTATGAATACGGCTTACCATATCCTCAAACATCTCCCAGCCCTCTTGACGGTAGGCAAGCACCGGGTCACGCTGTCCGTAGCCGCGCAAGCCAATACCGCGGCGCAGCGCGTCCATTGCGTCGATATGGTCCATCCACTTTGCGTCAACGGTTTTGAGAAGCACGACTCTTTCAAGCTCCTTAAAGTCGAAGCCGTCTGCCGTAAGCGTTTCAACCTTATTGTTGTAGTTCTCAAGCGCAATCTTCATAACCGCGTCCTTGAGCTTATACACGTCGTAGCAGGAACACAAATCCGCATTCATCACGTTCGTACCCTGCGGAAGCATTCTCTTTTCAAGCGCGGCATTGAACGCCTCGTAGTCCCACGTGTTGTAGTCCGTCTTATAGTCCGCGTAGTAGCCGATAATCTCCTCTGCGAGCTCGTCTATAAAGCTGAGTATATCCTCGTGTACGTCCAAGCCGTCAAGAACCTTTCCGCGCTCCTTATATATGAGCTCACGCTGAGCGTTCATAACGTCGTCGTAGCTAAGAACCTGCTTTCTTATTGAGAAGTTTCTGCCCTCAAACCTACGCTGTGCGCTCTCTACCTGCCTCGTGATTAAGCCGTGCGAAATTGGCACGTCGTCTGCAAATTCAATTCTGCCAAGCAGCGACTGCAATCTGTCGCCACCGAATATACGCGCAACGTCGTCCTCAAGCGAGATATAGAAAACCGTGCTACCTACGTCACCCTGACGGCCTGCACGACCGCGGAGCTGGTTGTCAATACGTCTGCTCTCGTGTCTTTCCGTACCGATTATGCGCAGACCGCCTGCGGCAATAACCTTTTCCTTTTCCTCGTCGCATCTCTGCTTAAACGCGTCGTGATGATATTTGTAGACCTCTTTAGCCTTGATAACGTCTGCGTCCTCACTCGGATGCGGCGAGCTTGCAAGCTCTATCTCCTCAAGCGGATAACCGTCCTTTTCCATCTTCTGCTTTGCGAGGAAGTCGGGGTTGCCGCCGAGCATAATATCCGTACCACGACCAGCCATGTTGGTTGCAATCGTCACTGCGCCGAACGTACCTGCCTGTGCGATAATCTCTGATTCCTGCTTATGGTACTTAGCATTGAGTACGTTGTGGCGTATTCCCTTGCGCTTGAGTATTTCGCTAAGCTCTTCCGACTTTTCAACGCTTATCGTACCAACGAGTACGGGCTGTCCTTTCTCGTGGCTGCTCACAATATCCTCGACGATAGCGTTGAGCTTTCCACCGAGCTTTGTATAAATCTGGTCGTGCTCGTCCTTTCTTTGCGACGGCTTGTTGGACGGAATGGTTACAACGTCGAGTGCGTAAATGCTCTCAAACTCCTCTTCTTCCGTCTTTGCAGTACCCGTCATACCGCTGAGCTTTTTGTACATACGGAAGTAGTTTTGGAAGGTTATCGTTGCAAGCGTCTTGTTCTCGCTGCGGATAACGACGTGTTCCTTAGCCTCAATCGCCTGATGCAAACCTTCGTTGTAGCGGCGGCCTATCATGATACGTCCCGTAAACTCGTCAACGATAAGAACCTCGCCGTCACTGACGATATAGTCCTTGTTGTTCTTCATCATGTAGTGCGCCTTGAGCGCCTGCTGTATGTGGTGATAGAGGTCGGTATTGCTCAAATCCGTGAGGTTTTCAACATGGAAGAATCTCTCCGCCTTTGCAACGCCGTCGTCGGTGAGCATGATAGCCTTTTCTTTTTCCTCTATGGTGAAGTCAACGCCCTCGCGGCACTGTCTTGCAAAATTATCGGCGGACTTATAAAGCTCGCTCGACTTGCCGCCCTTGCCCGAAATGATAAGCGGAGTTCTTGCCTCGTCGATAAGAATGGAGTCAACCTCGTCGATTATCGCAAAGTTTAGCTCGCGCTGAACCTTGTCCACCTTGCGCACAACCATATTGTCACGCAAAAAGTCAAAGCCGAGCTCGTTGTTGGTGCAGTATGTAATGTCGCATGCATAAGCCTTGCGCTTCTCCTCGGGCTGCATACCTGGGACGACTACGCCGACCGTAAGCCCTAAGAACTTATACAGCTTGCCCATCCACGCCGCGTCACGCGTTGCGAGGTAATCGTTGACGGTGACAACGTGAACGCCCTTTCCTGTAAGCGCATTGAGGTACGCAGGCAGAGTAGCAACCAAGGTCTTACCTTCACCCGTTGCCATCTCGGCAATTCTGCCTTGATGAAGTGCGATACCGCCCATAAGCTGCACGAAGAAGTGGCGCATGCCAAGCACTCTTTCGCCCGCCTCGCGCACAACCGCATAAGCGTCGGGCAGGATATCGTCAAGCTTCTCATTCTCAAGCCTTGCCTTGAGCTTTGCCGTCTGCGCGACAAGCTCCTCGTCGTTCATCGCCTTATATATCGGCGCGAGCGCGTCCACCTTTTCCGCTATCTTTCTGAGCTTCTTAACTTTTCTGTCGTTGTCGTTGAATATTGACATATTTGCCTCCGTGCGATATACGCGCGTGTATTTGTTATATTATAACTTATATATTTTATACTATAATTCTTTTAATTACAATACTTTGCGGACTTTTGGCAGTTTTTAAGTTTACGCACGGCATTATATTGCCGTCCGATTTCCGCAATACCGTCATTATATTTCAGTCGTGCCGTCATTACTCTCTACAGGGATTTTCAGCTTNGTGACCGCCGCCGTCANAACGCTTACCTCTCTTGCGCCGCCCTTTATAAGTGCCGCACCGCACGCATTNGCAGTCGCGCCTGTTGTAAANACGTCGTCGATAAGCAAAATCTTTCTGCNCTTGACNTCATCAAATACGCANGAAAACNCNCCTTTTAGATTTTCCTCTCTTTCCTTNCTNGTCAACTGCTTTTGCGCGGCAGTATCCCTTGTCTTTACAAGCGCNGGAAGAACGGGCATATTCAGCCTTTCGCCCACTTCACGCGCGAGCAGCTCCGACTGATTGAAGCCNCTTTTCTTCTCCTCGTCATGAGTCATAGGGACGTACACCGCGATATCCGCCTGCATATTGCGTTTCAAAAACTCGTCCGCCATCATTGCGCCAAGCGTCTTTGCAATATATCTCTTGCCNCCAAACTTGAGCTTGTACAGCATGTCCTTTGCANTTCCGTCATACACGAGCGGCGCACGGTTTCTCAAAAACTTATACTCGCTTTGCTGACAGCGATTGCAGTAGTCNGCCTCGTCAAGAATGGGTGTGCCGCANACAANGCATATATGCTCTTGNACNGTCNGAAGCTTNGAGATGCACTCGCCGCATAGCCTGTATCTTGAACTCGCGGTCAATTCCTCACCGCAACAGTCGCAGGTGACGTCCTCGGGATAGACGGCTCGCTTAGCNGCAAATACCACTCTCCAACAGAAATTTTTCAACCGCTCCGCTNTCTGCGCACGCTTATCTGCACGCTTTTGCGTAGGTTCGCCCTCACGTTNACCNTCAAGCAGCATTTCATTCTCTTTAGGAATGTTCTCTTTGTGGTCGTTCACGCGCNGCTTATCGTCAGTCATAAGCCCCTCCGCTCACTTCCTCTTCTATCAGATTTATAAGCAAGGAATATCTACGCGCGGTTTCGTTGTTGCGCACCATNCGCTGCATAGTCGTCTTTGAGCCNGAAATNACAACCATTCTCTTTGCTCTCGTCACAGCGGTATACAAAAGGTTNCTTGTCTGNAGCATATAGTTTGCGTCAAGCGCAAGCACCACCGCATCGAACTCGCTACCCTGCGATTTGTGTATGGTTATCGCATATGCAAGCGATAGCTGTTCNGTATCTCCAAATTGATAAACNGACACTTTATCATCATCAAANCGCACNGTAAACTGCATAATCTGCGTATTTATGCTTTCTATCACACCTATATCNCCGTTGAATACGCCCATGCCGCGCTCTATCCTCGTGCCTATCGTTTGCGTCCAGNTCTGCTGATAGTTGTTTTGAAGCTGCATCACCTTGTCGCCTTCACGGAANACGCAATCCCCGCGNCTGAANTCCTTTTTATGCGGAGACGGNGGATTTATCACNCTTTGNAATTCCTTGTTGAGGTTTATCGTTCCTGCAAGACTGCGCTTCATTGGGCAAAGCACCTGAATATCCTGCGGCTTCATATTGAGATACTTTGGCAGCCTCTTCGTCACAAGTGCAAGCACGCTCGCACAAATCTCGTCNGCGCTCTGCCTTTCCTCAAAGAANAAGTCCGTACTCTTGTTGTCAAGCTCTGGCATCATACCGTTGTTTATCTTGTGGGCGTTNGGGACAATCTTGCTCTTTTCCGACTGTCTNTATATCTGCGTGAGATAGCTCACAGAAAACTGTCCGCACTTGATAAGGTCGTTGAGNACGTTGCCTGCNCCCACGGATGCAAGCTGGTCCTTGTCTCCGACAAGCACAAGTCGACATCCTCTGTCAAGCGCGTTTATCAGCGCGTTAAAGACAAACTCGTCAACCATACTGACCTCGTCNACGATAACTACGTCAAGAGGGAGNTTTGTATGCTCGTCATACGTGAAGTGTCCCTCGCCGTTTTTCCAGTCGAGGTCGAGCATACGGTGTATCGTCTTTGCGTCCTCGCCCGTCGCCTGTGACAGTCGCTTTGCCGCTCTGCCAGTAGGCGCACACAGCGCAACCCTCTGCCCGAGGTTTTTGAAAAGNTTGAGTATACACTTGACGATGGTCGTNTTTCCCGTACCGGGACCGCCCGTNACAATCTGTACGCCGTTTTCAATNGCCGCCTTGACCGCGTCCGCCTGATTTGGGTGCAGCTCNAAGCCNGCCGCCGCTTCAAAGCGTTTGACCTCGCTCTCNACGCTCACTCTGAAGTCTGCCGCTTCCTGCTTGAGTCTTAGCAGNTTTCTTGCGATATTGCGCTCTATGTTGAAGCTCTTCTTCAGCATTATTGCGACGTGTTCGCCCGTGTCGTAGCGCACGAGGTCGCCAAGCATAACCATATCCTGTATGTTGTCATGCACGCGCTCGTCCGCATTGTCGCACTCCATAGCAAGCAATTCAAGCGCCGCNTGCATAAGCTCGTCCTCGGGGAGATAGTTATGCCCCGANCGCACCGCCGCGTCTTTGAGCAGATACGTTATCGCCGCGCATATGCGATAGTCGCTATCNCTTTTTATCCCNAGCTCTGCNGCAATCCTATCCGCCGTAGCAAAGCCTACGCCGTCAATGTCGTCAACAAGCATATAGGGNTTTTTGCNTACGTTATCCTCAGTTTTCATCTCGTACGTCTTGTAAATCTTAAGCGCGAGATTTATGGTTATGCCAAGGTTTTGCAGNAACATTATGGAGTCCTGCATCTTTTGCAGCTTGACATAATTCATGCAAAACTCCGTCGCTTTTTTGAGTGACACACCCCTGACCTTTGCAATCTCAATGGGATATTTCATCATTTCAAGCGAGTTTACGCCGTACATGTTCACGATTGCTTCCGCAGTCACAGGNCCTATGCCNTGGATAAGACCGCTTGACAAAAACTTGATTATGCCAGTAAGCTTTGAGGGCTGACTGACCGTAACCTTGTCCGCAGCAAACTGCTTGCCATACTGTGTTTTCACCTTAAACTTGCCCTCGACGCTTATATTCTGCCCCGCGCTTACAGGAGGGAATATTCCGACAACCGTGAAAATACTGTCCTCGCATTTCATATCGAGAACAGTGTAGCCCGTATCGGGGCTTGAAAATATCACGCTGACAATTTCGCCTTGCAGTGTCACACTCGTATCCTAATCTGTTTTATATCTTTAAATTTCTGTTTTGTATGTTTGTATGTTTTGCAAAAAGCTGCGCCGCCTTACCGTCTTAAACGCATAGTTTATAAACGGCTAAGCTTACAATCACATACTTTATCTGTCACAAAAAGCGGCTTAACTGCCGCTTTTTGCTTCTTAGCCGCGCCCGACAGGCTCGACGTATAAATTCTTTTNCACTCGCTTATTATGCGCAAACTGCATCACGTTGCAGTCTGCTGGAAGTTGNCGCTTGTCACTGNATATTTGCGACTACCTGCTTAATCTC
The DNA here is from genome assembly GCA_014799525.1 of Clostridiales bacterium. GTDB lineage: Bacteria > Bacillota > Clostridia > Christensenellales > CAG-917 > CAG-475. The sequence goes on from JAAVHW010000002.1 coordinate 19,398, forward strand.
CTCAACCTTGTCNGTTTTCTCCCANCTGAACACGTTTCTNCCAAAGTGACCNTAGTTGGAGGTTGCTCTATATATCGGACTGNTNAGTCCAAGATTTTTGATGATTGCCTTCGGGCGCAAATCAAACACCTCGTCCACAATCTTTGCAACCGTATCGTCGTCCACAATGCCAGTGCCAAACGTGTTGACGTAAATTGACACGGGATGCGCCATGCCTATGGCATATGCGACCTGCAATTCCGCCTTGCGGCAGATACCCGAAGCNACAAGGTTCTTGCAGATATAACGAGCCATATACGCAGCACTTCTATCCACCTTTGTCGGGTCNTTTCCGCTGAACGCNCCGCCGCCGTGAGGACAGANNCNGCCGTANGTNTCNACGATAATCTTTCTGCCNGTAACGCCGCTGTCGCCCATAGGTCCGCCTATAACGAACCTACCTGTAGGNTTGACGTAAATCTTTGTGTCATCGTCAAGATACTCGCTTGGGATAGCCTTTCTTATGACGCGNTCGATAATCTCGCTNTCNATAGTTTCNAGGTCGATATACTCTGCGTGCTGACAGCTCACCACAACCGTATCAACTCTTTCTGGCACNCCGTCTATGTACTCNACNGTGACNTGCGCCTTTCCGTCGGGACGAAGCCATTCAAGCTCGCCGCTCTTGCGTACCTCTGTAAGCTTGCTTGTGAGCGCGTGTGCAAGCGTGATNGGAAGCGGCATAAGCTCTTCCGTTTCATCGCAAGCATAGCCAAACATCATGCCTTGGTCGCCCGCGCCGATTTTGTCAAACTCGTCATCGCCCTCGGAGTCCGTCGCGTCGTCAACGCCCAAAGCTATGTCGGCNGACTGCTCGTCAATTGAGCTTATCACCGCGCACGTCTTATAGTCAAAGCCGAGCGAGCTATCGTTGTAGCCTATATCCTTGATTACGCCTCTGACAATTGCGGGNATATCGGAATAGTGCTGNTCGGTTGAAACCTCGCCGAGCACCATAACCATNCCAGTCGTCGCGCACACCTCTATGGCGACTCTTGCAGAGGAATCCCCTGCAANNATGTCGTCNAGTATAGCGTCGGCAATCTGGTCGCAAACCTTATCGGGATGCCCCTCTGTCACGCTCTCAGATGTAAAGTATCTTTTGTCCATTATTCTTCAGACGCCGTATCGGTGTCATCCGCCTCCAAATCGAAATCGTATTGGTCTATNCTGCTCTCAACCGCGCCGAGTGCNTCCTCTCTGCGCTCCTCCTCAATGGTGGAGACNTGCACGAGTGATACGTTCTTGTAGCACTTCATACCCGTACCTGCTGGAATGAGCTTACCAATGATNACGTTTTCCTTCAAGCCGAGCAACGGGTCAACTCTGTTGTTGATTGCTGCCTCTGCAAGCACCTTTGCCGTTTCCTGGAAGGATGCCGCCGACAGGAATGACTCTGTTGCGAGTGCCGCCTTCGTGATACCGAGGAGCGTACGCTTNGCNCTTGCAGGCACACCGCCGTTTTCAAGCACCTTTTCGTTNTCNTCCTCGTATGTGAAGAGGTCAACGAGCGTACCNGCGAGCATATCCGTGTCGCCCTGATTCTCAATTCTGACCTTACGCAGCATCTGTCTGACGATNACTTCGACGTGNTTGTCGTTTATCTCAACACCAGCCGTACGGTATGCGGACTGTACTTCTTTTGCGATGTACTCCTGCACACCCTTTACGCCCTTAGCGCGCAACATATCCTGCGGATTGATTGANCCCTTNGTNAGNGCGTCNCCNGCNTCNATAATCTCGCCTTCCTGAACAAGAATGTTTGCGTTGTACGGAATTGCGTATTCCTTAACCTCTCCGTCTGGACCTGTAACGGTGATTTGACGGCGGTCCTCAGAAATATGCACCGCACCGTTGTTCTCCGTAATGACAGCTTTACCCTTAGGATTACGTGCCTCGAACAATTCCTCAACACGCGGCAAACCTTGCGTAATATCGTCGTCGGTTGCAACGCCGCCCGAGTGGAAGGTTCTCATCGTAAGCTGTGTACCAGGCTCACCGATTGACTGTGCAGCGATGATACCGACAGCCTCACCAATCTTGACGGGATTGCCAGACGCCATGTTCTTNCCGTAGCACTTCACGCAAACGCCGTTTCTCGTCTTACAGGTGAGAATTGAGCGGATGAGTACGCCNGGTTGATTGTGCATATCCGAGCCGTTCTTCACCCAGTTTGCGGTGAGTACGCTGTCAATTTCCTTTGCCTTATCGGTGGAGATGAGCGTATCCGCTTCGCAGATAACTTCACCNGTTTCGGGGTTTATGACCTCATTTATGGTATATCTACCTGCGATTCTGTCAGCAAGAGCCTCAATTACACTCTTCTCATCTCTGATTGCTGTGATGAACGTACCCTTCGTGTCGCCGCAGTCCGTTTCGCGTACAATCACGGAGTGAGATACGTCAACGAGACGTCTTGTAAGATAACCNGAGTCAGCCGTCTTAAGAGCGGTATCCGCCAANCCTTTTCTTCCGCCGTGCGAAGAAATGAAGTATTCCAAAACNGAAAGTCCTTCACGGAATGAGGAGCGAACAGGAAGCTCAATGGTTCTACCAGACGGGTCTGCCATAAGACCACGCATACCTGCAAGCTGACGAATCTGTCCCATGCTACCACGAGCGCCAGAGTTTGCCATCATCCAGATTGGGTTGAAGTCATCAAGACCCTTTTTGAGTTCATCCTCAACCTTATCCGCCGCGTCCTTCCAGACCTTGATTATCTCTTTATAACGACCTTCGTCCGAGAACACACCNCGTGCATGCAAACGCTCAATCTTGACGACCTGCGCCTCTGCGTCTGCGACAATCTTCTTCTTGTCGCCNGGGATGTGCATATCNAANACGGANGCCGTGATTGCGCCGATTGTTGAATACTTGTAGCCNAGNGCCTTAATCTTGTCGAGCATCTCAGCCGTTTCGGTTGCGCCGTGATACTTGAAGCAGTTGTCAACAATCATAGAAAGCTGCTTCTTGCCNATAGCCATTGCCTTCTTGCCGATAACCTTTTGTATCGCTTCGCGCAANGTGGAAATTTCTCTGCCGAANTCCTTGACCTTNGTAATATCGAGGTCGCCNGCATTCTTGACNGNNTCCGCAATCNTGTCAAGNTGAGAATCCTTCAAATCGACTCTCTTCAAGATTGCACGTGCCTTAGNATAAGTATCCGCNTTCTTTTCGCCGCGGAACAGCTCAATAATATTGTGGAACTGCTCTTGGTCTATGCAGGAGTTGATGCCGAGAATACCCTCGACCTCAAGCTGACCNTTCTGCCAATCNACGGTTCTGTCAACAAACTGCAANTCCTGCGGAATGTTCGCATTGAANATGCAACGACCGAGCGTGGTNTGCAGGAGCTTATANCCCTTNGTGCCGTCCTCGTTTTCATACGGCATACGGATATAGCAAAGAGATTGCANCGTGAGNGCTTTNTCTTGATACGCCATGACNGCTTCATCNAAGGANCTGAAATACTTACCCTCGCCAGCCGCACCGGGCTTTACTATCGTCAGATAGTAGGAACCGATAACCATATCCTGCGTCGGTGAAACGATAGGCTTACCGTCACTCAGCTTGAGGATGTTGTTTGTACAAAGCATGAGGATTCTTGCCTCAGCCTGCGCCTCAATTGAAAGCGGTACGTGTACTGCCATCTGGTCGCCGTCGAAGTCCGCGTTGAACGCGCCGCACGCGAGCGGATGAAGCTTGATTGCTCTACCCTCGACGAGTACAGGCTCGAACGCCTGAATACCAAGTCTGTGCAGCGTAGGAGCACGGTTGAGAAGTACGGGGTGGTCCTTGATTATCTCTTCAAGGATATCCCAAACTTGGTTCTTACCAGTATCAACAAAACGCTTTGCACTCTTGATGTTGTGGCAGAGGTTGCGCTCTACCAGCTTGTTCATGATGAACGGCTTAAACAGCTCAAGTGCCATTTCTTTTGGCAAACCGCACTGATAAAGCTTGAGTTCCGGTCCGACAACGATAACGGAACGGCCAGAGTAGTCAACACGCTTACCGAGCAGGTTCTGACGGAAACGGCCTTGCTTACCGCGAAGCATACCCGTGAGTGACTTAAGGTCTCTGTTGCCAGCACCCGACACTGCCTTACCGCGCCTGCCGTTGTCGATAAGTGCGTCAACGGCTTCCTGAAGCATACGCTTTTCGTTGTGAACGATGATTTCAGGTGCGCCAAGCTCCTTGAGCTTTTTAAGACGGTTGTTACGGTTGATAACTCTACGGTAGAGGTCGTTAAGGTCGCTTGTTGCATATCTGCCGCCGTCGAGCTGAACCATAGGTCTAAGCTCTGGGGGAAGAACTGGAACTACGTCAAGCACCATCCATTCGGGCTTATTTCCCGAACGGCGGAACGCCTCGACAATCTCAAGACGCTTGACGGCTTTGAGTCTTCTCTGTCCGACGGAGGTGTTGATGATGTTCTTCAAGGATTCGCTTTCCTTTTCGAGGTCAACCTCCATGAGCAGCTCCTTGACAGCCTCTGCGCCCATGCCGACTCTGAATTCCTTAGAGTCATACTTTTCAAGCAAGTCACGGTACTCCTTGTCGGAGATGACTTGATTTTTCTTTATTTCCGTTGCGTTGCCCGGGTCGAGAACGATGTAAGAAACAAAGTACACGACCTGCTCAAGCTCCTTGGGGGAGATGTCAAGCAGAATGCTTATTCTTGACGGCACACCTCTAAGATACCAGATGTGTGTGACAGGGCAAGCAAGCTCGATATGTCCCATTCTGTCACGGCGAACCTTGGACTTTGTGACCTCGACGCCGCACTTTTCGCAGATAACGCCTTTATAGCGAATTCTCTTATATCTTCCGCAATGGCACTCCCANTCGCGGGTTGGTCCGAAAATTCTCTCGCAGAACAGACCGTCCCTCTCGGGCTTCTGTGTACGGTAGTTGATAGTTTCGGGTTTCGTGACCTCGCCGTACGACCATTCTCTAATCTTCTCGGGAGATGCGATACCTATTTGAATAGCATCAAAATTGCTCAGTTCGTACATAATGTCCTCCTATCACTCTTCGTCAGAATCGTTGTTGCCGAAGATATCNTTCATATCGAGCGTACCCTGCGTCAACTCACCGAAAATGCTTTCGTCGTCATCGTCGGTGTCAAACAGACTCTTGCTATCATCTGACGAGTCGCCAAGACCAAAGCCTGCAAACAAGTCGCCGTCTGCCATAATGTCGATTTCCTTAAGCTCTTCAGTCTTATTTGCGTTGGTATCAAAGTCAAGCTCGTCGTCATAGTCGCGCAGCTTAACCTCATCCCTATCCTCTGTAAGAGCTTTGATGTCAAGACCCAAGCTCTGCAATTCCTTGACAAGAACCTTGAAGGATTCAGGAATGCCAGGCTCTGAAATATTGCTGCCCTTGACGATTGACTCATACGTCTTGACACGTCCTACAACGTCGTCCGACTTGACGGTCAAAATCTCTTGCAGCATGTTCGCCGCGCCGTACGCCTCGAGCGCCCAGACTTCCATTTCACCGAAACGCTGACCGCCGAATTGCGCCTTACCGCCGAGCGGCTGCTGTGTAACAAGGCTGTACGGACCCGTCGACCTTGCGTGAATCTTGTCGTCTACGAGGTGATGCAGCTTGAGGTAGTACATATAGCCGACCGTTGCACGGTTTTCAAACGGCTCACCCGTTCTTCCATCATAAAGCTGAATCTTGCCGTCNACNTCGCCGTCCTCGTTTACAAGACCGCACTGGCTGAACAATGCCTTTATATCCTGCTCGTTCGCGCCGTCGAACACGGGGGTTGCAATCTTCCAATCGAGCATACGCGCNATAAATCCGAGGTGGACTTCAAGAACCTGACCGATGTTCATACGTGACGGAACACCGAGGGGGTTAAGCACGATTTGGAGCGGCGTACCGTCTGCCATAAACGGCATATCCTCTTTGGGCAGAACTCTTGAAACNACACCCTTGTTGCCGTGACGTCCCGCCATCTTGTCGCCGACGGAAATCTTTCTCTTCTGCGCNATGTATACGCGTACGAGTTTGTTTACGCCAGGTGCAAGCTCGTCCTTGTTCTTTCTTGTGAACACCTTTACGTCAACGACGATACCGCTTTCGCCGTTGGGGACGCGCAANGAAGTATCACGCACCTCTCTTGCCTTTTCGCCGAAGATTGCGCGGAGGAGTCTCTCCTCGGGAGTAAGCTCCGTTTCGCCCTTCGGTGTAACCTTACCGACGAGAATATCGCCAGCNTTGACTTCTGCACCGACCATGATGATACCGTCCTGGTCAATGTANTTGAGNGCTTCGTCGCTGAGGTTTGGAATATCTCTTGTAATCTGCTCTTCACCAAGCTTGGTGTCGCGGCACTCTATTTCATATTCCTCAATATGTATAGAGGTATACAAATCATCTCTTACAAGCTCTTCGCTGATGAGAACAGCGTCCTCGTAGTTGTAGCCTTCCCACGACATGAAGCCGATAAGCATATTTCTACCGAGTGCNAGCTCGCCGTTTTCACACGCAGGGCCGTCTGCAAGCACGGTACCNTCTTTCACAAGGTTGCCCTTCTCGTCGTAGACGGGAGCAAACACCTTGTCGCCCTTTGACACAATCGGATGCTGATTGATGCANGTGGATTGGTTGGAGCGCTCAAACTTGCTGAGGATATAGGTATCCGTCGTTCCGTCCGCGCACTCGATAACAATCTTGTCGCTGTCAACATACTTGACNAANCCGTCGCGCTTTGCAATCTTCAACACGCCGCTGTCGTATGCAATCTTATGCTCAACGCCCGTCGCAATCATAGGAGCTTGCGGTCTAAGGAGCGGAACTGCCTGTCTTTGCATGTTCGAGCCCATAAGCGCACGGTTGGTATCGTCGTTTTCAAGGAAGGGGATAAGNGCGGTTGCAATTGAAATCAACTGCTTGGGGTTGACGTCCATGTAGTCCGCAGTNAACTTGGATACTTCACGGATGTCGTTCTGAATACGGCAGTTGACACGGGGACGTACGAAACGGCTTGTCTCGTCAAGCGCTTCGTTCGCCTGTGCGATAACGTATTTATCTTCCTCATCCGCCGCCATGTATACGACGTCGTCTGTAACAACTGCATCTACAATCTTGCCTTCTGCGTCATAGGTCTTTTCTATTCTGCGGTACGGCGTTTCGATAAAGCCGTACTCGTTGACCTTCGCGTAGGATGAAAGCGATGTAATAAGACCGATGTTCTGTCCTTCAGGAGTTTCGATAGGACACATACGTCCGTAGTGAGAGTGGTGAACGTCACGTACTTCAAAGCTCGCGCGCTCTCTGTTCAGACCGCCAGGACCAAGAGCGGAAAGTTTACGCTTGTGCGTAAGCTCTGCAATCGGGTTGGGCTGGTCCATAAACTGCGACAACTGAGAAGAACCGAAGAACTCCTTCACCGCGCTCGTCACAGGACGGATATTGATGAGAGTCTGAGGAGTGAGGTCTGCGTTTTCCTGTGCGGAAGCCATCTTCTCCTTGATAACTCTTTCAAGACGTGAAATACCGATGCGGAATTGATTTTGCAACAGCTCGCCGACTGCACGGACACGACGGTTGGAGAGGTGGTCGATATCGGCGCAGGTGCCAAAGCCGTGACGCAGGCCGCGGTTGTAGTCCGCAACGGCGACGATGTCGTCAAGCGTGATGTGCTTGTAAACAAGCTCGTCAACGGATGACCTAATCGCAAGAAGCAACTGCTCCTTATCGTCAGCAAACTCGTCAAGCAAATTCTTGAGGTTTGGATAGTAAACCTTTTCCAAAATGCCAAGCTCGCGGGGGTTGCAGTCAACAAACGCGTCGAGGTCAACGGTGTTGTTGCCGATAACCTTAAACTTGCAGGGCTTGCCGTCCGCATTTGTGTACTCAAGATATACGACGTTGACGGCGTTATTTTGAATTTCCTTGCCCTTCTGCTCGGAAATGACTTCGCCCTTTGTTGCGAGTATCTCACCCGTAATAGGACTTACAACGTCCTCTGCAAGCTTATAGCCTGCAATACGCGTGCCGATTGCGAGCTTCTTGTTGTATTTGTAGCGACCGACTCTTGCGAGGTCGTAACGCTTGTAATCATAGAACGTGTTGTGGATGAGCACGTTTGCGCCTTCCACGGTGGGAACCTCACCTGGGCGCAGGCGGCGGAAGAAGTTTATCTTGCCTTGCTCTACGCTCTTTGCGTCTGCCGCGTCCTTGTTGCAGGTGTTGACAATCATCTCATCTCCGCCGAAGAGTTCAATAATCTCCTCGTCAGTGCCGATGCCGAGCGCACGCATGAGCGTGGTTGCGGTAATCTTTCTCGTCCTGTCAACGCGTACCCACTGAATATCGTTGATGTCCTGCTCGTACTCAAGCCATGCGCCGCGGTTAGGAATGACCGTAGTCGCATATCTCGGAACACCGTTCTTGTCAAGCACCTTGTCGTTGTATACGCCGGGGCTTCTGACAAGCTGGCTGACGATAACGCGCTCCGCGCCGTTTATCACGAATGAACCCGCGTCCGTCATGAGTGGGAAGTCGCCCATAAACACTTCCTGCTCTACGACCTCACCCGTTTCGGTGTTGGTCAGACGCGCTCTTACTTTGAGGGGCACCGCATACGTTGCGTCGCGGTCCTTACATTCCTTGACGGTGTACTTTGGTTCGCCGTCAAAGCGATGAGAAAGGAAGTCCAGCTTCAGGCGGCCTGCAAAGTCCACGATAGGCGAATAATCCTTGAACACTTCGTCAATGCCTTCGCCGATAAAGCTTGCGTAGGAATCCTTTTGCACCTCAATGAGATACGGTATCGGCAAGACGTTTTTAATCTGCGAAAAGTCGCGTCTTTCCGTCGTGCCGTACATTTGATTGTGAATTCTCTGGGACATTAATATCTCTCCTTAAAAAAATTACCGATTTGCGCCGCGTAAGGAAATTTGGAAAATATTTCTTTTCGCTCCCCATATCCGCGGACTTGTATTTTTTGTTACTTTATACTATAATACATTCGTTCTTATAACCCCCTTACCCCCAAAGCAAGCAGCTCAGAGGGCAAGGATTGCATTATAATACATTTTCCTATTTTATACCTATTTGTAAAGACTGTCAAACGATTTGAACTATCTTTTTTCCGCTTATTTACTTTTCTT
>JAAVHW010000003.1 GCA_014799525.1 Clostridiales bacterium
TGCGGAGTACGGCGCAAGAGGAGATGGCAGCTTCTTATATTAATTTTAGTATTATTACTCGAAATATAGTTTGGGGAGGAAAATCAATAAAAGCGGCACGGGGCATTTGCTCTGTGCTGCTTTTATATAGTTGGGGAAATATCCAAGAACCCAACACGCGAAGCGTGCGCGTCACTCATCTCAATATTTCGATTTTAGATTGCACAATAATAGTTTAGGGGAATATCCAAGAACTAATCACGCGAAGCGCGTGTTTACAAATTATTTACAATTGACAAATATTACTTTTATAAGTTTTAATTATATTATAGTTATAAAATCATTTTGGAAGTGATACTATGCAGAATATTTTGGTGGTAGAGGATGACAAGGCGCTCAATCAGCTGATGTGCGCATATCTTTCGGGCAACGGCTACAAGCCTACGGCGTGCTATGACGGCGAGGAGGCTTTTGTGGCATTGAGCGGCGGCAGGTTTGACCTTGTGATAAGCGACATAATGATGCCTAAGATGGACGGCTTTGAGCTTGTGCGCCGCATAAGGCTTATCAACGATGCGATACCGATTTTGTTCCTTACCGCAAAGGATGACAAAACCTCGCAGCTGCTTGGATATAAGCTGGGCGTTGACGATTACCTTGTCAAGCCGTTTGATATGGACGTGCTTATGCTGCGCGTGGCGGCGATACTGCGCCGTTCCAAAATTGAAGAGGATAATGAGCTGCGTGTTGGCAATCTTGTGATGAACAAGCAGGAGCATACCGCGTACGTTGATGGAGAAGAGCTGAAGCTGACGGTTCGCGAGTTTGATTTGTTGTTCAAGTTTTTGTCATATCCAAAGCGCACGTTCACTCGCGCACAGCTTATGGATGAGTTTTGGGACTTCGATAGCTCGGCGATGTCGCGTACGGTGGACGTATATCTTGCGCGCCTTCGTGATAAGACGTCCGTTTGTGACGGATTTGAGATTGTCACCGTTCACGGCTTGGGATATAAGGCGGTTTTGAAATGAAGCTTAAAAGGTCGCTTTGGAGTTATTTGTCCATATTCGTTTTTGTCGCTGCAATTGCTACGGGTGCGGTGCTCATATACAGCGCGGTTGACAAGGCGGCAAGTCATGATGAGACGGTAATCGTTATGACGTGCGTGATATTCGTGCTTGCGCTTGTATGTACGATTGTTGACGTTGTGCGTCAGAAAAAGACGGTGGAAGAGCCTGTAGAGAGAATACTCGAGGCGACAAAGGAGATTGCAAGAGGCAATCTTTCAGTAAAGCTCGTTCCATTTCATACGTACAAGAGATACGACCAGTACGACCTCATTATCGAGGATATAAACGATATGACCAAGCAGCTTTCAAAGGCGGAGACGATGAAAGCCGATTTTGTGTCAAACGTATCGCACGAGCTGAAAACTCCGCTTGCCATACTTCAAAACTATGCTCATGCGCTAAAGAACGACGGACTCGATGCCGCCACGCGCGACAAGTATCTTGACGTAATTGAAGCGACGTCAAAGCGTATGACTACGCTTGTTACGAACATACTGAGCCTTAATAAGCTTGAAAATCAACAGCTCAAGCCCGAGCTTGAAAGGATAGACCTAAAGGAAATGCTTATAAACACCGTGCTCGGCTTTGAGGAGCTTATGGACAAAAAGTCCATTGAGCCGATATGCGAGCTTGACGAGGTTTGCGTGATGTCGTCGTACGGATATCTTGAGCTTATATGGAATAATCTGCTGTCAAATGCGATTAAGTTTTCAAACGAGGGCGGAAAGGTTGTTGTTTCTCTAAAAAAAGAGAATAACTGTGCGGTTGTCAGCGTGCAGGATTTCGGGCTTGGAATGTCAAGCGAAACAGGACAGCACATATTTGATAAGTTCTATCAGGGAGACACATCTCACGCGCAAGAGGGCAACGGGCTTGGGCTTGCAATCGTCAAGCGCATAATTGACCTTCTCGGCGGCGAGATTTCAGTTGAGAGTAAGCTTGGCGCAGGAAGTAAGTTTACTGTGAAAATTGGCGAAACTGTATAGTATGCAAGGAAGTACGCTAAAACAAAAACTGCATAATAAGATAGAGGTGCTGTCAGAAAAGTATCCCAATCTGATGCGCATTCTGAGAAGCGGCGGCGACCGCGCGGTATTATTTATGGCGCTGTCAATGCTAATAGGGCTTTTGTTTTGCGTATACAACTCCGTGCTTGCAGGCGTCTATCACGCCATTTGGAATGCGGTGCTTGCAGGATATTATTTTCTTCTGTTGCAGGTCAAGGTTGCAATACTGTTTGGCGTAAGGCGGACAAAGAATAGCGATGACCCTGTAAAGGATGATATTGTCGCATACCTTGTGTCTGGGATAATGATGTTCATTATGCACACGGCGGTTGTGTTCTTGGTGATAAACGTCAACAGGGGCGAATCGTTTAAGTACGACGGACTGATAATATACGGATACGCGCTGTATGCGTTTTGCAAGATAATCGCCGCAATCGTAAACCTTGTAAAGATGAAAAAGCAAAAGCTAAGTCTTGTAGTGCAGTCGGTGCGGAACATAAATATTGCGGATGCGCTCATCTCAATATTGGCACTGCAAACGGCTATGCTCAGTACGTTCGGCGAGCTTGGAAATGCGAACATAATCACTGGCAGTGTAATATGCGGCATCGTTATGCTCGGCAGTATTTATATGATTATAAGGGCGATAGTTTTGCTCAAGAGATTAAGGAGAGATGGCAGTGGACAACAACCGCAAGAATGAGGAATTTGATTTCAGCTACGTTGCTCCCGACAGCGAGGAGAAGAGGTGGATTGAGGATATCCGCAGGCAGTATCTTCCCGAGGAGAGGCACGGCAGCAAGATTGACGAGATAAAGTCCTTGCACAAAAAAGCAAGGCGACTTGCAAAATGTACGGCGGCGGCTATGGGCATTGTCGGGTGCCTTGTTCTTGGCGCGGGAATGTCGCTTACGCTTGTATGGGGTAGAATGGCGGCAGGAATTGTAGTGGGCTTGATTGGAATGCTTATTGTATTTCTCACCTATCCTGTACATCAGTTTTTGATTGAATGGGGCAAGAAAACGTATGGTGATAAAATATTGAAGCTTACGGACGAGGTGTCTCCACGCGACGACGAAAACAAACTGTAATTGTCCGTATTTTTCAAAACAAACNGTTTANATAAAAATATTGATANTTAAAATATCAATTTCTGATTTAAACGTAAAAATATAAAGTGNTGAATTTGAATAGGACTGTACAATAAAGAGATTTATTTATCCCGTNCGATAAGCTCGTCCACGGTTATATTGTAAAAGTCCGCAAGCTTAACGCAAAAATCTATATTGGGCAATACTTCATCTCTCTCCCAACGGCTGATGTTCTGTTGAGATATTCCTATCTTGTGAGCAAGCTCGACTTGGTTTAGTCCTGCAAGCTCTCTTTGTATTCTCAATGCTTCTCCATACTTCACGGCTTTTCCCTCGACAATTACCCCACAAAACGGGGACGTTTTGCAGGAGACCCCAATCAAATCATTACACAAATTTGAGTAAAATGCTTTATTCACACATATATGTGTAGTTTGCGCGAAATATTCAAAGATATTAAAGTTGTATTGTNAAAATNNGNNGCNGGCGTTTGTAAGCGCGCAAGAGAAAGATATCTCCANTTAAACACNGTTTANTTTATGGGTGCTGTCTCACGTATGNANGNNGNCTTAAGCTACATGATTCTGCATAGCGCNCAGGCGACGACCGTTCCAAGCAACGTNCAAAACAGTGCGACAGGGATGGCGTAGCGAAGCTTGCGNACCTTGCAGGCGGAAAAGTATACTGCGGCGATATAGAATATGGTTTCGGTTGCNCCCGAGATGACGGCGGCGCAACGCGCGGGGTAGCTGTCCACGCCGCAATCGTTGATTATNCTTTCAAGCAGNGCGATTGTGCCGTTGCCNGACAGTGGGACGAGTAGAATAAGCTCTGTAATCTCGGGAGGGATGCCTATATAGGATAGCGGCTTTGAAAGCCAGCCTGAAACTATNGCGGACANTCCGCTTGCCTTGAACAGCTCAATGCAGACGAANATTGAAGCGATATATGGAAATATGCTTTTGATAAGTCCAAGGCTATCCTTCGTGCCTTCGAGGAAGCAGTCGTAAACCTTTACGCGTTTTATAATGCAAACGACAAGGAGAATGATGACAAGTGCAGGCAGGACGTATACGCTCATTTTGTCCTCTTGCGCGCGGTGGGCTTGATTTTGAATGATAAGCGGTTTAACATATTGTTTTTTGATGATAAACCACCGTTTATGTAATAATCCTTATCCTTTTTTGAGTCCGTAAGTGAGAATACCTTGCAAAGTATTATGCCGCTTATTGTTGATATTGCCGTGGAGATTAGGGTTGGCAAAAATATGGACGACGCGTCCGTACTGCCTGCGGTCGCGCGTATTGCAATTACCGTAGCAGGTATGAGTTGTATGGACGTAGCGTTGATGATAAGTAGCAGTATCATATTAGGGCTTGCAACCGTTTGCCCCTCAAGCGACATCGACTGCATTGCCTTTATTCCTGCTGGCGTTGCCACTCCGCCCATACCGAGCATGTTTGCGGCAAGATTTATGGAAATCCAGCCGTAGGTTTCATCGCTTTCCTTTTTGAATAACCGCTTGATAAGAGGGCGCAATAGCTTGGATAACTTTTTGTCGAGAGCGGTTGCCTGCATCATTTTGAGTACGGAAAGCCATACGGCGTATATCGCCGCGAGCTTGAATATAAGCGTGATAGCATTCATCACCCCTTGCAGCATAGTCGGAAATGCCGTCGCGGGAGAAGCGACGGTCAGCATCACTATGGATATGAGCGTGAGCGCGGTGAACACGATATTCATATTGAAATATATTTGTCGAATTTACAAATTATGAAAACGTAACCGCCTTTTGATTTGCAAATTGATTTGCAAAAGTGAATTAAAGTTGTATAATAAGTCTAACAGTATTATGTAGTAATTATATATAGTACAAAAACACGTTAAAGTTTATAGTACAAAAATAGAATAAGCACACGAAGTGTGTGTGAGGTGTAGTATGGCAGACAAGAAAAAGTATTATCTTACAACCGCTATCACGTATACGTCGGGTAAGCCGCATATTGGCAATACCTACGAGATTGTGCTTGCAGACCTTATCGCAAGAGCGAAGCGTATGCAGGGCTATGACGTGTATTTTATGACCGGTACGGACGAGCATGGCGAGAAGATTGAGCTGAAGGCGAAGGCGGCAAACAAGTCTCCAAAGCAGTTTGTTGACGAGGTTGCGGCTCAAGTCAAGAGCATATGGGATATGATGGGCGCGTCATACGACAAGTTTATGCGCACCACCGACGCCGACCATGAGGCGCAGGTTCAGAAGATATTTGAAAAGCTTTACAAGCAGGGCGATATATACAAGGGTTCGTACAAGGGACACTATTGTACGCCGTGCGAATCATTCTGGACGGACAGTCAGCTCAAGGACGGCAAATGCCCCGACTGCGGTCGCGAGGTGCAGATGGCAGAGGAAGAGGCATACTTCTTTGCTATGAGCAAGTATAGCGACAAGCTGCAAGCGTACTATGACGAGCATCCCGAGTTTATCACTCCCGTATCCCGTAAGAATGAGATGGTCAACAACTTTTTGAAGCCGGGCTTGCAGGATTTGTGCGTGTCGCGTACGTCATTCACCTGGGGCGTTCCCGTATCGTTTGACCCTAAGCACGTTGTGTACGTGTGGCTTGACGCACTCACCAACTATATTACAGGCGTAGGCTATGACTGCGACGGAAACGGCAGCGAGCTGTATAATAAGGAATGGCCCGCCGACCTGCATATCATAGGAAAGGATATTGTGCGCTTCCACGTCATATACTGGCCGATATTCCTTATGGCGCTTGGCGTTCCGCTTCCAAAGCAGGTATACGGACATCCGTGGCTTTTGCAGGACGGCGGCAAGATGTCAAAGTCAAAGGGCAACGTCATTTATGCGGATGACCTTGTAAACGAGTTCGGCGTAGACGCGGTGAGATATTATCTGCTCGGACAAATGCCGTTTGAAAATGACGGAACGATAAGCTGGGATTCCGTTATAGACGTGATAAACAGCGAGCTTGTCAACGTGTATGGCAACCTTGTACAGCGCACGGTCGCAATGAGCAACAAGTATTTCGG
>JAAVHW010000004.1 GCA_014799525.1 Clostridiales bacterium
AATAGCGCGATTTTGCTAAATATGGAGTCGGCGCTTCAACTGACTAAAATAATAATTCCTCTCAAATATAACAAGTGCAATCACATCCACTGCGCCTCTTGCTGCGCAGACGTACCAGCCCCACGTACACTCTTTGAGCCAGGCAAAGGATATGCCTATGCAGACAAGTGAAATTACACACAGCTTTGAGAGTGCCATTTCATAGTCTGCTCGACTCTTTTTGTCAAAGATGCAAAGTAGTTCAAGTACGGTTTGCCAGACGAGCACAGCGATTGGCGCACCGAGCCAGAAAAACCATGGCTCGGAAAATTTGTTTATCCATCCGTTGAGATATATCAGCAAGGCTATGACGCCAAGGAAGCCCCACGAGACGTGTTTTCGCACGTTGAATTTCAATCTTAGAGGACGCGCAACGCATATCCAAGGCAGAATTATGCCAAACAGCGCGTGTATCGACCACGACACCGTTCTGTTTACGATGATATTTACAACGACGCAGACCGCAATAGCAAAAAGAGATACAAACATACTCCACTGCCAAAGCCTCTGCTTTGGAGTGGTTATGTGAAGCTCCGGATAGTCGTAGATTGAGGGTGACTGCTGCTCATTGACGTGCGCTCCGCACAGTGGGCAGTTGGCGAGGGACTCTTCTACGTCCACGCCGCACCTGCGACATTTTTTCATATTTATCTCCTGTTGCTTGACACGGTTACATCTACACCGTGCTCCGTAAGTATTTTGAAAAATTCTCTTTCAAGTATGGGGTCTTTTGACGTGCGCGAAAACGTAACGACGGTCTTGCCATTGTAGGACGCGCATGTCATGGAGTTGCTCATGTATTTTTGTGCACCGAGTACAAACTCAAATCTGTCAATATACTCTTTCAGCACCTCGGGGGTTGTGACGTTGCCTATATTGCTGAAAGCGCATGACATAACGCTCTCCCCAATCATGTAGAATGATATATCCATAAAAAAGGTTTTGAGAACCCTCGGCGCAACTCTGATGATAGGATTTTTTTCAAGCGATACGTTGGAGTTGATAAACTTTTGACAATAGTCAATGTCAATGCACTGCTTGAGCTGCGAGTCAAGCTCGCTCACGATATATTCAAAGCTCCAATCGCCCAAGGGCAGCGTGGTGTTGAAATAGCCAGCGAAGTTTCTGAGCGTGGTTGAACCCATAAACTTGCGTAAATTTATCGGCACCTGTATGCGGATTGGAAGCCTCCTCGACTGCCGCTCGTACTGCTGATGACAATGGAATGCGTACGTAAGCACCGCTACGAGATAGGTGTTCACCGTGCAGCCGTACTTCTTTGCAGCGGCATGCAGTTGCTCAAATTCCATACTGCCGTGCGTGACGTTGAGAATACCCCTCTTTTCCTTCTGCCCCTTTATCTGATACGCCTTGGGCTCGGAGCGCGGGAGCGTACCCTTTGATTTGTCAATACATCTTGAAAAAGAATCTTCAACCTCTTCGGGGACGGGAATATCCTCGTAGTGAAGTATATCTCCAACATCATCAATCTGCGCGCCGCAAAGCTCGCAGTATCTAAGCACCAAGGTTTTGAGAAACGCCAAGCAACCCGTGCCGTCCGTTATGGAATGGAATACCTCAACGGCTATACGATGCGAATGATACAGAACTCTGAACAGATAGTCCTTTCCCGTAATAGGCATCATTGCGCAAGGGAAAGCCGCCTCCTCCTGCACTTTGGGCGTTTCGGTCAGCTTTTGAAAGTAGTACCAAAAAAAGCCCCTCTTCAGCGTGACCTTAAAGGACGGAAAACGGTCTATCACATCTTCGAGAGCCTGTTGAAGCAACTCGGGATTTACCTCATCCTTCATTACGGCTGCCATGCGGAAAACGGCGTTCCACTTTGCGCTTCTCGCCGCAGGATAAATCTTCGCCGCATTATCCAGCCTAAACCATTCTCCATTAATCATTTTGTTTCTCATTGTGAAACAATTATATAGTAGATATTGCATATTGGCAAGACAAATATGAAAACGAATAGTAGAATTGCCAATTTATTGGTAGAATTTGTGCATATTTATATGATTTTCTCGCTATATATATTAAATTGTTTAATATCTCTATAAATAGATATAATGTATATATAAAATTGCGATATCTGGATGCAGTGCGCGAAAAAGCCCTTATCACGCGCCGCCTAATGTACTGAAGTACATGACGGCACGGGATAAGGGCTTTGACAATGCAATACGCCAGATAGCGCGATTTTATTGCGGACGAGGCACGTCCTCGAGAGCAGTGCACCCCTCAAACGCGGAGAACGATACAACTTCAAGTCTGTTTCCACCGTCGAAGGTGAAGGACGAAAGCGATGAACATCCGTCAAACGCATGCTCTTCTATTGTTGTGAGCGAGGATGTAACGGTTACGCTGGTTATCTTGGTGTTGCCGCTGAAGGCATACGCGCCAATGGTTGTCACGGTGAACTGTCTTGAAACAAGTGCGCCGTCAACCTGAACGGTGTATGTGACGCTTGCGAGTATCACGATATCTCCCGACGCGCTGTACGGCTGACCTGCTACGGTTGCGGTCTGCTCCGCGACGTTGAGCTTATAGCGTATGCCGTTTATAATCGCGTAGACGAAGCCGTCCTCTGTCGCGTCGTTGCGGTCGCAGTTCCAGATGATTGGGCAACTCGACGCCCAGCTTGAACCCCAGCCTGCAGCAGCCGCCTTAGTGACGTGGCTGTACACCGTGAGCGCACCGCAGGAAGCGAACGCATCCGTGCCTATGGACGTGATTCCGCTGAACAGCTCAAANCTCGTAAGGCTGAGGCANCGGTTGAACGCCTTTGCGGAAATNGTCTTGAGATATACGTCGTNTCCCGTCACGCTTGCGAGAAGCTCGCAGCCATCAAATGCGCTTTCGCCGATTGCATTGATATATACNGGAAGCTTTATGCTCTCAAGCTTATTGCTGTTTTGGAAGGTCTGACTTTCAATCTGNGTGAGCTTGGTGTTCTTGCTAAAATCAATTGAAACNAGTCCNCTACCAGCAAATGCCATCGTACCTATACGCGTAAGCTCCGTAGCGCCGCTGAAGTCAAGATGTCTCAAGCTGATGCAGTTCTTAAAGGCGCCCGTCGAGATTATCGCGAGCTTGTCNGGCACACGGTCGATAGTCTTNAAGAGGTATTCACTTTCGCTTGATACNAATATAGGAGTGATTGAAACGCCGTTCTTGTCAACGATGTTGACGCGCTGATAGATAGTATCCGGCAGATAAACGTCAATTGCGCCGCTTTCTGCGTCAATCTTCANGCCGTTTGCAAGTCCTATAATTCTAAACTTCAAATTGCTCTCGGTGCTCGATACGTAATCGCTTCCAATTACAAGCGTGTCTCCAAGCACCAANCCGTCGATTGCAAGGCTCTTGAGCACTGCGGGCTGAATTCTCCACTCAACACCGTCAATAATCTCAGTAAACTCTCTGCCGACNGCCTCGAAGTAGCCCGTGCCATTTTCNGCATTGTACTCNATTCCTGGGATGTCGATTTCCTCTGCATCCGTCTTGCTTGCGGTGTATACGCCGCTGAGCAACGTGCAGCCTGCAAAGGTGTTTACGCCTATNCTCTCTATCGTTTCGGGCAGATATACCGCCGTCAATGTTCTGAAGTTTTCAAATACGCCTCTTGCCGTTTCGGTGACATTGCCAGTGATATCGCCTATTCTGACAATGGTGTATTCCTTGCCGTCTATAATGCAGGTGTCGGGNACGACNACCGTGATTGGGTTGGCGTCGCCCTTCCACCTTGTTATTCTTGCAGTGCGCTGCCTGTCGTTGACAATAGCGTACTCAAACGAATTGCTGTCCGCCTCAGACACAACCGTGTAGTAAAGCACGAGCTTCAAAATGCCGTTTGAATCGCTTTGGCTGTACTGTATTTCCAGCTTGTGCATGCCGAGTACGGATGTGACGACGTCGGATACGCTGTCGATAGCGACGTCGTCCACGCTGACGAATGTAAATCTGTCTGCCGTAATCATCCTGTCGTCAAAGAGGTTGTCCTGCTTTATGAGTCTGACGGTATGGTCACGCAAATAGCTTTCCGCCGTGCCGTTGACAGGGATGACNATAGCTTCAGTCTGCATCATTTCAACATACTTCGCAAGCACGACGGTGTANGTCAGCTTGAATCTGTACGTGCCGACGCCGTGGAAGTTTACNGTCAAAGTNGTTTCCTTTGCGCTTCCGACCTGACGNGTGTTGAAGTCGTTTGGCGTATCGACGTTGATAGACTGTTCATTGCCCTCTACGTCGATGTAAACGAACTTAATCTGCTCGCCTGCATNCGAGGTGTAGAAGGTGGGATAGCGCTGGTTCAGCACCTGTCCGCCAATACCTTCAAACCAATACTTGCTGTTGCTCTTCAAAAGACCGTTTGCNGAAACGACCTTGCTTTGACTTACNTCTTCGCTGTAAATCGTAGAAGAATAGAACTTCANATTCTTGTCCGCATTGCTNGATTTCTCAATNGCGTTGTACACCGTGATGATATAGTCCTCGCAAACCGTATCGTCACCGTTATACTTAAACTTGAGCGCGTACTCGTTGCCCTTGACGTGGACGAAGGACATNTCGTTCTCTTCCCAGCCAAGNGAAGCCGTGCTGTTTACGCCTGTCTTACGCGTTATCTTAAGCGCATTCTCAATGAGATTCTTGCCGTATTTGTCCGTAAACGCATTGTCATCNTTGCCCGTATTTATCTTGAGCAGCACGTTTGAGATAACGTTGCTATCCACTTCTACCTTGGATATACCCTCGTCCTGGAAGCTATCCGGATACATCGTATAGAGGTTAAGCCACTTGAGCGTGATTTCGTCCTCAGTAGATTTCGCACCCGACGCGAGCTCTGCAAAATANTCAATAACGTTGACGTTGAAGAACAGCGTTGCGCTGAACATCTTTCCGCTTGAGTTTGCAAACGTATTGACGTCGATGGACGGTGCGCCCTCGAGCTTGCCATCGCCAACAACTACGTCCGTGAAGATAACGCTNCTAAGGCTGTGCGCACCGATGAAAGCATAGTCCTCGATGAGCTTTACGCTTGAATTTATCTGAAGCGTTGCGAAGTAGCGCGCGTAGGTGTTGAATGCGTTTGTGGAAATGACCTCGACGTTACTTGGAACAACCACGTCCGCACCCGTCGCATTCGTTGTGAAATATGCGCTCATGATGCCATTTACAACCGTAAATGCNTCTTTTTGCTCTTCAATAAACTTGGTGTCAAGGAATGCGTCCTTGCCTATGCCAAGTATGTTGTCTACCTTTTCAAAGTTAATCTCCGAAAGCGCGCGGCATCCTTCAAATGCGTTTGCCGCAATATAGTTTATCTCAAAGTCAACCGCCTCTTCGCCAGTGCCTACCGTGTANTTCTCGGGAACGGTCACTGCGTTTGCGCTCGTGTTGAGCTGACGGTAGTANATGTTGCCGATAAGAATTGCATCGTACGTCGGATTGTAGAGATTGCTCTCAGCAGGCGTCGTCATAATTCCGCTTCCGTCAAACGCNGATTCGCCAACAGAAGTGAGCTTGCTGCCATTTGGAACGTTCAAAATTACAAAGTCCGAAAGTCCGCTGAANGCGTCGTTCTTTATNTCTTTTATTCCAACGGGCAGGCTGAACTCTACGAGGGACGNGCAGTCTGCAAACGCGCCGCTGACTATCGTATCAACTACGGCAAGCTGAGCATTGAACGCTGCACGCTCATCGGGAGTCATAAACGGGCTGTTGCCCATCACGTAGTAGTTTTCGGGGTCGGAGAGGTCAATCACGTCNGTATCGCCGCCGACATACTTGTATATCATCTTGTTGATGACGATAAACTGTGCGCCGTGGCTTGCGTACGTGAAGTCTCTTTCATACTTTGTGTCNGCAAACGCGTTNCTTCCGACCTCTGTAATATTGTTGTTGCCCTCGCTTGGGAAAATTACGTCCGTAAGCTTGGTGTCGTGTGCAAATGCGCTTGCGCCTATTGTGGTAAGGTTTGTCGCTCCGCTCATGTCAATCTTGGTAAGCGCGTTTGAGCTTGAGCAGGAGTTGTAGCCNATTTCCGTCACAGCACGTTCCTTGCCGCCGAATATCAGCGTTGCGGGAATGATGAGCTCGTGCACGGAATANTCGTTAATCTTGTCTATACGCAAGGAGCCGTCCGCCTTGACGGAAATGCCGTCCTTGAACAACAGCTTCGTGTACCAGTCGCTTATTCTTCTCAAATACTCNTCCTTGTCATTTTCGGGAGCGTCGAAGTGCCATCTAAGGTATGCGACAGGCTGCTCGGTGGAAACCTTGTTTTCAGTCTCAAGACGCGTTACGCATTGATAATCCGAGTAGAGGTAGTCGTCAAGCATAAGGTANGGGCTCGTGCTGTCNCCCTTGAAGAAAACNTTTGCGTCCTTGCTTGGCTTGTATATATCGCTGAACTTGAGCACAACCTTCTTGCCCGTTGAGGATATAGTCACCTCTGCAACGTAATCGTCATAGTTAAGACCGTAGTTGAAGCCGGTAAACGTAACTCTGTTGAGCTTGCCNTCAGAGAAGCCGAAGCGCGATGTGCTCTCTATAACCGTGTAGCCAAGCTCTTTTGCATTGTCAAGTGTAATGGTCTGACCCTTATCGTCAACGGACGACGTGAGATTGGGGAAGAACTCGCCGCCCATTGTGTACAGCGTAAACGAGTAGCTTGCAGCAACCCATCTTGCCTTAAGATTTACGTCGTTCANACCGATGTATGCGTTGAAATCAAAAAGCGTNTCATTTTCGCTGTTGAACCAGCCTGCAAAATAGTAGCCGTTGAGAACGTCAAGCTTTTCTCTTTCGGGTTGAAGCGCAAAGCCGATTCTGCGCTCAACACTGAGCTTGCCGTANAACTCGCCACCCTCTTCAAAATAAGTCCTCGGGTCAACCGCGCCCGTTTGTACGTCCGCTTCCTTCGGGAAGTTCAGGTCGTACGTGACGAAAACCACNTTGTCCGTCCACTTGGTTGTGAAGGTNGTATCGCCCGAAATCGTATAGGGGAACTTGTCGCTCTCTGCGCTTAGCGTATTGCCGTCGCCGTCCACCACCTCGGAGAGTGCCTTTCCGTTCATNCTCATCTGGAATGCATTGACAAACTCNTTCCAGCTTTGAATGACCGCACCCTTCTCGACGTTGACNGAANCGCTCGTNCCTGCCGTCGTGCCGAAGTACGCCGTTGCAACCTTGCCGCTATCGCCGTTATCGCGAAGGTCGAAGGTGTAGCTTACAAGCGAAACCGCACCCGACTTGTCCTTGAGGTGAAGGTCAAACGAACCNTTCAATTCCTTGCCGTTATGCTCAACGGTCACGTGTATGTTGTGGTGTCCGACAGTTTTGAGCTTTGCTCTGTCAGCCTCGTCCACCATACTTTCCTGAACGCCGCCAATCGGCTCTTCACGCAACGTCGCGCCACTCTTCGCGTCGCTGTATACGACGTAGCACTTNACGTAAGTCCCAAGCTCGAACTCTTCAACGAAGATACTGCTGAATATCGAGGACGGAGCGATTGGAAACTCAAACTTCAGACTCATCGTCTGACTCGACGACGAACCCGAGCCGTTATCGCCAGACCCGCCTAAATCGTCGGGCAAACCTTTGTTTGTCTGTTGATTGCACGCTACGAACGTGAAAACCATAATCACGGTCAACAACAAAAACAACACTAAACTGATACGCTTCTTCATAATTCCACCTTACCTATCACGCGTATACGCGCGTATAATGCGCGTACGTAGTAATACGTATATCATAATACAACAAAGCAGATTAAATGTCAACACCCACTTGAACNCCTTTCATATGCNATACGGCAAAACAGGCATTCTAAATGGGTGTTTTTACGCAAAATTTCCAAAATATTTTTCTTTTTACGTCGCNGCNTCTACATTTTTTTGGGNTGCATGCAGCAACCTCGACAATCGGCTATCTATCCGCCCGCATTGACGAGCGCATTAGATTTTGCAAAAGCNNTATATCAGCCGCCGAAAACGTCCTTGAGNATGCTTGAATATATCTCGCTATTATTGTCAAAATCCATCGCGGCAATGAAGTATTTTTCCGCCGCAAGATGATTTTCTCTCGCCTTACAAAGCTGCTCCACGGCAAATGCGGTATGGAGCATAACGTAGTTTTTTTCCTCCTCTATCGCACGGGTCTCCGTCGCCGCGTCATATACGCACAGATTTACGTTTTCCTTCACCGCATTCGTCATATGCCCTATATCGCTCACCACAACGGAATCTCCATAGGCAAAGCCGTCCGTCACGTTTGGAGTAAGCGGATTGAGTATCACCGTGCCGCCGTCGATAAGTCCGCAAAGCTCGTCAAAGAACACCTTTTTCGCCGCCGCACTTCCGCTCACCTTGTACACGTATTTGTCGCGCAGGTGGTCGTAATACGTATCCTCGCCGCTTGGGCATATGGCATGCGTAAAAAGCTTTCTTCTTTGCGCATTGCTCTTCTTGTCCTTGCGAAGTCCGGAAGCAATCACCGCGGCATAGGCGCGTATATCCGCTGCTTTAAGATTCTGCATCTCAAGCGCAAGCTGATTTTCAAAATGGCATAAGGCAACCTTTAAATGCTGATATGCGCGCACGAAGTGCTGCTTTTTATTCTTTAGAATTTTTTCAATTTCTGCCTTGTGCGCGGACAGCTTGTCGTAGGACAGACTGCTTGCAAGGTCATAGAGGAAATCCTTAATTTTGGGCAAATCCGCGCCTGACGCGTGCGGCGCGGTTGCGTCTACGATTGCCGTGTCAAGCTCCTTGATATACACGCCGTCAAGGCTGTCNGGGTCGCCCGAACAATACCATAACTCATAATCAAATCCCCTATTCTTNGCTTCTGCTGCAAGCCTCTTGAGTATGGACGACTTGCCCGTTCCAGGTCCACCCTTCAACAATATTACTCTGCGCTTATTTTTTAATTCGGTTTCATAGTTGCCCACAAAGCCGTATGCTGTATTGTTTCCAAGAAAGTATCTTTCCATAGTTCACCTCGCANTATGCTATGATTTGCCCACCGAAAAACGTGATTCCCCATGCATATCAACGATATTTCTACGTATCAGCCGCTCTGCGCTAATTTCTCAACTCTTCTAAAAAACCGCCNAAATTATAAAACTCTGCCGTANAGGTTTGNCAATTTCATNCAAAACTTGTCGCACTCCACGCTGTCACAAAAGTTTTGCGAGCTTGCATAGCATACCGTATGAACGAAAATATGACCACTGTACATCAAACCGANGAAAGAATGTTCTTTCTCTCGCGCATGCTCCGCAAGACGGAGTTTTCAAAGCCGCTGCACGTATTTGCGCCAAATATTATGGTTGACGTTGACACGCTCGACGGCATACCCGACGGTGCGGACNTCGTACTCGGCAAGTGCGCCGACGGCGCGAAAATAATCGCGGAAAACAGAGATATACGCCTACACAACATAATGAANGATGAAANGTTTCAGGCGGTNAATTCTCGGCTCACCGCCGAGGGTGCGCTTATGGTTATGATTGAGNATTCCGTCAAGTCTATCGCNGACTGCAACGTGCTTGTCATAGGCTTTGGGCGTATGGGCGCGGCTGTAAGCAAGCTGCTAAGCAAGCTCGACGTTTCTCTCGATATCGCAACCACCTCTTCGCTACGCCCCGCATACGCGTTTGCAGCAAACGTAGTGCCGTCACGCGACTTCGACTTCTCGCCATACGATATAGTCATAAACACCGTGCCGCTCGCGATTGTCAAGGANGCAGACCTCATGAGCATGAAAAAAGGCACCGTGTATATCGACCTCGCGTCCACTGCCGCCATAAACCTTGAATACGCAAGATACCTTGGAATTGACGCNGACATATACCCTGCNCTGCCNGCAAAAACCTGCCCGTACAGCGCGGCNAAGGCTATGTGGGANTACATCTCGGAGGTGATAAAATGACAAAAATAGGACTTTGTATTACAGGCTCTTTCTGCACGCTCAAAAGCATTCTAAGCGCAATTGACGACCTCGTTGCACGCGACTTCGACATAACGCCTATATTCAGCTACAACGTTTCTACGTTCGATACNCGCTTCTTCAAGCAGGCNGAGTTTGAAAAGTTAGTNGTAGAAAAGACTGGCAAAACNCCCATAAAGACAATTGTAGATGCAGAACCGTTNGGTACGTCTAAAGCCGTTGACCTTATGCTNGTCGCGCCGTGNACGGGCAATACGCTCGCCAAGATAGCATACGGCATAACGGATACGCCCGTCACTATGGCNGTCAAGGCGCACCTGCGCAACAATCGCCCTGTGGTGCTGTCNGTNTCTACAAACGACGCGCTCGGCGCAAACGCTAAGAATATCGGCGCATTGCTGAANACGAAAAATATATACTTCGTNCCGTTCGGACAGGACGCTCCGTTTAAGAANTTCAACTCGCTTGTCGCGGACACTTCGCTTATAGTGCCAACCTGCGANGAGGCNNTNAACGGAAAGCAGATACAGCCCATATTTACCAAATAAACAAGGATATTTGCGTGGGGTCTCATGCAACCGCTCGCCACGAACNGTGGCGAGCGTATCCCCAGTTCACCCAATGAAATTTTGTATGTTNAATGAANGCTATCAACGTACGCACNGTTTATAGCTTTCNCNCAATTTGAAGGCAAGAAAAATTTTTACTTTTTGCTACAAATTATACCAAATTCGTTTGCTTTTGCAATTTTACAATTCTATAATGTGGGCGTTATGAAAAAGGCAGGNAGCTTCAGTCTTACAAGCGGCAANGTGTGGAAAACATTGCTTATATATTCNATNCCTCTATTTGGCAGTGCGCTCGTTCAACAGCTATACTCTCTCGTTGACCTTTTGGTGGTGGGAAACTTTGCCGCAGAAGGNGCGCTNGCCGTTGACGCGATAGGCAACGCAACGGTTATTGTAAACGTGCTGCTCTCATTNGCNCTCGGNGCAAACGCAGGCTGCTCCGTCATTGTCGCCAAATACGACGGNGCAAAAAACAACAAAAANCTACGCGAAACCGTAAATACNGCGCTTATCTCCTTNTCCGTGCTNTGCGCCGTCATTATGGCGTTCGGCTTCGGGCTTGGAAATACATCNTTAAAACTGCTNAGCGTTCACGGCGCGTATTATGACGATTGCCTGTCGTATTTGTATATCTATGTCGGCTCGCTTCCGTTNATATTCCTCTACAACCTCGGATGCGGCATTTGCTCCGCNCTCGGAGATTCCAAAACACCCTTCCTGTTCCTTGTACTCTCATCAGTGCTCAACATCGCGCTTGACTTCCTGTTTGTATGCGCGTTCCACCTTGACGTAGCGGGCGCGGCTTGGGCGACATTCATATCTCAGGCAATCTCCTGCATTCTGACTGCCGTCGTACTCGTCAAAAAGATGAAAGCCGTAAAATCCGACGAAAGGCCGCTNATATTCAATACGCGCATTCTCAAGGAGCTTACGATAGCCTCTATACCCGTAATCCTGCAACAGTGCTTTATCTCAATTGGCAACTTCTTCGTGAANAAACGCATAAACGGTCTTGACACCACNGGCGACGCTATCACAGGCTTTACAACGGCGTTCAAGCTCGTGTANATNGCAAACTCATCTGTAATATCNCTNACCAACGGACTGTCAAACTTCGCCTCTCAGAATAAGGCGGCGCATCAGTATTCNCGCATAAAGCAAGGCTTTGTCGCAATACTTTTGTACTCGCTGGCAATTTCNATATTCTTTACGATATTTATGGTGGCAATTCCCAAGCAGCTNACGTCCNTATTCATACAGCAGGAAAAGCTCACCGAAGCCGCNATGAATCACTCCGTACAGTTCCTGACAATCGTTGGCGGATTCCTGCCNCTTGTATGCGTAAAGATTGTNGCGGACGGCGCAGTGCGCGGCTGTGGCGGCAATTTNGGCTTTGCAATNAGCACGTTCACTGATTTGATTCTACGCGTNCTGCTCGTCTACGTTCTCATCGACGCAGGCTGGGGCTTCTCAGGCGTGTGCTGGGCGTGGGTGATAGGCTGGGCGGTAGGAGCAATCATAGCTCTCGGCTTCTGGTTNNNNATNAAGTTNNTNCGCGGNGTCAANTACTTCGAGAAAAAGCCCNNAACGNCAACCNNACAAATNGAATCAGAAANCGCCGATATTTCTNAAAATGATATTANNGACTAAAAATTGAANTTGTNTNNCCNCCCCCCAAGAAAACAGCACTCACCCCTTAATCCTTATAAACATTTACATAAAAACAACTATCCTCTTCTCCCCCTTAAAGATTAAGGGGGTAAGGGGGTTTTGAGGAGTTTTCGGGTAAGGGGTTCTTAAGGGGGTAGGGCTGACTCGGAAAACAGCCCTCACCCCTTAATCATTTAAAAATTGCAAAATAAAAACTCACGCTTTCGCGTGAGCTTTTATTTTGTTACTCAAATTATTGAGCGTCCTTTACGCCTTGCTCCGTACCGATGTAAACAACCTTTTCAACTTGCTTCACGGTTGAGGTGGCTGTAAAGAGCTTGTTGTTTGCAACACTGGTTGCCGCGTCCTTTGTTTCAAACCAAAGCACGATAACGGAATCCGCATCCTTTGCTGCAACTACGCCCTCTTTGAAATCGCTGTTGCTCTTAATAAAGCTATAAATGGTTTTAGCCAAACCGGTTGAATCCTCGTTGAGCTTTGAAACTGTATAGCCCTTCTTCTCCAGCTTATCGCCGACAGTGTCGGAGTTACACGCAACGAGGCAAATGCCCAAAACCGCCACAAGTGCAATGACTGCAACAATAGCTACAATCTTCTTTTTCATTTTGATTTCCTCCACGAAAATTTTATTGAGTAGCACCATTATATGCAATATAAAACGCCGTGTCAAGCCTCATTTGCCATTAAAAACATATCGCCTCAACGAATTGTTGAGGTGATATACAAAGTGTATAACTACTGCCCTGCAAAGCATTGCTACGCGCTATTTTGCATCCTTTACTGCTTGCTCCGTTCCCACAAATATGACCTTTCCACTGCGCTCTGCCGTAAATCCATCGATGCCTTCAAGCTCTTCAAGCGCCTCATCTACGCAATCTTTTGCGGCGTTTTCATTCTTGAACTTAATAATGCAAACATACGACTCTTCGGATACCTTTGTTGCAACTATTGCCCAATCCACTTCATCCGCTTCATCGCCAGCGATATCCTCTAATTGTTTGGCAGTCATCGACACGACAACATAGTCCTTGTCCTTCAAACGATTTTCATACGTTTCCTGCTTGTCACACGCAACCAAGCATACACCGAGAATTGCCACAAGCGCAATGACTGCTACAATCGCTATAATTCTTTTGTTCATTGATTTTTCCATATACTCCTCCTAATATGTTGTAGCTACATTGTATTCTAAGTTTCTTAGAATGTCAACAATTATTATCTAACATTATTAGAATGAAATCATGTACGGAACACGCATTCGCGATTTGCGAAAGGAACATGGATACACACAAAAGCAACTTGCTGAAATATTGCAAGTTGACTTTCGCACCGTCAGCTTCTGGGAAACGGAACGCTTCGAACCAAATATCGAACAGCTAATTAAGCTCTGCAACACGTTCAACGTCACCGCCGACTATATCATTGGCAGAAGTGACTTTTAGAATTAAAAACAACAAGACAAGTTCAATTTTACGAGGTAAACATATATGGCAGATAAAGCATTGGTTGTAATTGACATACAAAACGACATTACAAAAAACTACAAGGACATAATTGACAATATCAATGCGGCTATTGATTGGGCTGTCGATAACAACATTCATATTGTGTATATTAAGCACAACAATTTGTCTGCGGGAACTCGGACATTCAAGCCCGATACACGCGGTGCAGAATTGGTGTCTGATATGAAAATTGTATCTGAAAATATTATCGTAAAAAGCAAAGGCAACGCCTTAACAAGCGAAGCATTTGCCGCATTTATAAATAACAACGGAATTAAAGAATTTTATATAACGGGTGCAGATGCAATAGCTTGCGTCAAATCGACTTGCTACAATATGGCAAAGAACGGCTATACTGTTCACGTTCTATCAAATTGCATTACAAGTTACGATAAAAAGAAAATCCCCGAAATGTTAGACTACTATAAGCGCAACGGTTGTAGCATTGAAACAATAGGTTGACAAATTGAAATTTACAGTTGACATCATAACATAAAGCAAGTCAATAGCACTAATGAAAAATCATATAGTCCGTGTGCTATAACAACCGTCAACAGCGTGCAGTCTTTTATAAAATATTTGCTATATCCAAACACGCAACCGATTAGAGTGGTAAACAGCACTTGAATCAAGCTGCCGTTAATTATGTGCCACAGCCCAAATAAAACGGCGGCTATCAACGGCGCAAGCCATTTGCATTTTTTTAGCCAAATTTCAAACTGATTTTGCACATATCCACGGAATACGATTTCTTCGCATACTCCCACAAAAAGAATATCTTGTACGGCGGATATTGCCAAAAAGCCTGCGGACGGTTCGGTATGAGAGCCGATGATGCTTGTACCGCATAAAATCGGAACTATCCCCATCAAAAAGCACAGTACGGCGGCAAAGGCGACACCAATTAAGATTTGTAGCCACAGTCTGTTTTTTGTTGGCAAAAGCTTTTTCTCTTGAGCCGTTAATTTCATAGCAACAACGGCAACTGCTGCATACGCCGCAGTTACGAGCAACGTAAGGCACAGCTTCACCGCATATATATTGATTAGCCAAATTCCCCAAAGAGAAAACGTCAATCCGACAATCAATGCCAACGCAATAAGAAATATTACGACAGACGATTTGCTTTCGGCATTTACAGGGAATATTGATTTCTTATTATCTTCCATTGTTTTTCTCCGCTAATTACTGTTCATCGTCTTACATTATATATAACTATCACAATATAAAGCAAGGGGAAATTCTCTATGCTTTTATATCACTCTATATTTTACCAACCACAGTACCCGACAACAAATCAACATTGGATATTTGAAAAACAAAAAGGCACACAAAAGCGCACTTCAATAGGGAATTATAAAACAGCGATAGCAAAACAGCTCTCAAACGCTTTTGTTTGAGAGCTATTTTGACGTAATTAAGAAAAATAAGTTGAAATTTATCGGTACATTGTTTCAAGTTCGTGCTGAATTGCCTCGGCGCATGCAATTTGTTCATTGAGTTTCCATTTGCCGATATTCTTTCCGTCCCTCAAAAACATTGAACCGCATTGATGAAAGTAAAATTCAATATTCCTTTCTTTGGCTTCTAAATACAAATTCTTTACCCACTCGAACTCAATAGGACGCACGTCCGCTTTCGCAGCCATTTCACCGCCCACGTTTACGCACTTTATAAGCCCTGTGTCAAGGTACTTTCCCAAAGAAATAGGTCCGATAAGCGGTGAGCAAAAAACTTCCCTGTGCTT
>JAAVHW010000005.1 GCA_014799525.1 Clostridiales bacterium
CAACGAGCAATTTATCTCATTCAATTTTCAATCACTTTTTGCAAGTAAAAACACTGTTATTGCTAACGGCCAAATGCTGCTTATAACAAAGTGGCTTGAAAACGAAATTATAAACAATCGCCACTTAAATCATCAAAACAATACTAATAAACACATTGTTATTGCACTAGATGAAGCACATTTATTCATAGACGAAAAGCGCGCCGTTGCTCTTGACTTTATGTATCAGCTTGCAAAAAGAATCCGCAAATTTAACGGTATGTTAATCGTTATAACTCAATCTGTAAAAGACCTCACAGGCACACCAGAAATAGCACGAAAAAGCGAAGCTATAATCGCAGCTTCGCAATACTCTATGATATTCAATTTGCCGCCAAATGATATGTCAGACTTATGCAAACTTTATAGCAAGGCAGGTGGAATAAATGAGGTCGAACAGCATTGTATTTCACACAATCCACGAGGCGTAGCATTCTTTATATCGTCACCAGAAAAGCGCACGAATTTCAAAATTGTTGCAACGCCCGAAATTCATAAAATCATTACAAATAAGGAGTAAAAATGAGCAAAATTACAGCTATTATAAAACAACCATTTTCAAGACCATATGTCACTGAAATTGAGAATTCATTGGAAAGCTATCAAAAGATTGTAGGCGGTCGCATTGAGTGCGTTGATATGCCCAAAGCGAAAGGCATTGACATTATACTCAACGAAGAAGGCAAATTAGATGGTTTAGCGCCAAATGTGTTTTTGCCCGAATATGACGACTGTATTATGGGTCCAATTGTCGTTGTTGCATTCAATCCACAACGCGGCAATCATTTGGGACTAAGCAATGAACAAGTCTCAGACGCAATGAATTATCTCAATAAAAATCACGTTATAAGTATTGAGCATTTCAAAAGGAGTTTTTGTTTATGATTACAAGAAGCTATATTTGCATAGAGCAAGAAGACGGAATGCTTAAAGGCATATACTGTCATTATGATGGTTATCTTGAATACAACGGCAAAATACTCGCAACGCATTATACCAACAGAGAAAAAGTTGAAAAACTAATTTCATTAGGAAATCTATTTAGTCTACAAAAGAATATCGCGCCAGACCCAAAACTTCCACACTCTTTTGACTACGACAAAAGACAAAAAGATGTATGTATCTTTTATGGACGAGACAGAGGCTACAAAGGCACAAACGCTCACTATGTAACCTATGAAATGGTTAAAAACAGTTGGAGTAAATATATGTATGTTTTCAGACTTAACAATGAGTGGTATTATACCAAAACCTATCACGATAAACCGAACTGGCAACCGGTGAAACAGAGTTTGGAAAAGAAGCTCAACAGTTGCGGAATGAAAGATGATAATATTAAATCGTCAAAGAATTTGGATACCGAGTTGTAAGCATATGAAAAACATAAACAAACTTTGCGACCAGTGTGAAAATAATTGTAAGCAAAAAAATCAAATTATAATAATCTATTGCCCGCACTATAACAAAAAACGTGCTTAATGTTGCGACAGTTTGCTCTGGCATAGGCGCACCCGAAAAAGCATTGCATAATCTTCAAATTCCTTACAAACTCATATTTTTTAGTGAAATTGATAAACCCGCTATTAAATCATATTGCGCTATCCACAACGAAAGCGAAAGCAAAAATATCGGCGACTTAAAGAATTTTCACAACCACAAATTTAATGAGCAGATAGACCTGCTAATCGGTGGAACGCCATGTCAAGATTTTAGCACCGCCGGGCAAGGCGCAGGTGGCGAACAAAACAGCGGAACACGCTCAAGCCTAATGTGGAATTATCTTGCAATGATTGAAGCATTAAAACCCAAAGTCGTTATTTGGGAAAATGTGCCTGCGGTCATACATAGCAAGCATTATCAAAACTATAAAAAGTTTTATTTCAAACTGATGTCACTTGGCTATTGTATAGACGCTCACATACATAATGCAAAATACTTTAATGTTCCTCAAAACCGTGAACGTATGTTTTTAGTAGCACAGCGTAAAGATTGCATAATACCTTTTGAACACCCTGTCGGGTATGACTCAGGAATACGCTTAAAGGACATTATGGATGATTTGCCAAGCAATAAACGACTGCCTCGATTTAAGCCAATTATAGACGATAAACACTCTACGCACCGCATAATCAAATGCGGTGCTTCTATTGATAACAGCTATAAGAACGGCAACTTGCTGATTTCAGCAAACGGCATATCAGACTGTTTGACGACTCATGATAGCAACTGGATTTTATTTAACGACACGATGCGGAAGCTGACAGCAAAAGAACGATTCTTAGCAATGGGCTTCGAGGTTGAAGATTATGAGGCTTGTATAAATGCAAAAGTTAGCACAGGTGCAATGATAGCTCAAACGGGCAATAGCATTGTTGTAACTGTGCTAATGGCAATTTTCGGGCAACTTTACAAAGTAGATTGGAAAAGAAAAGTCTACAAGGACAGATATAAAACACAAAATCAACTTTTGGCAGAATTGCCAATATTCCAAAGGATAAACAATGAAGATAAATGAAATTTACAATATGGACTGCGCGCAAGGTCTTTTAGAACTTATAAACTCAAATCAAAAAGTAGACCTAATCGTTGCAGACCCACCATATTTGATTAAAGACATTCACGGCGGAGATAAAAGCTATCTTGGCAAACGCATACGCAAATACAATCAAGAATTATCGGATAGTAAATTGACAAATGGAATTTCAACCACTCTATTCAAACTGCTATGGGACGTAATGGAAAAGCCAAATTTCTATTTCTTTTGCAATCGCGCACAAATACCGCAATACTTAGATTTTTTTGTAAATAAGAACAAATGCATGTGGGATGTGCTGATATGGCATAAAACAAACGTGCCGCCGCTATACAGCAACAAGTATTTATGCGACAAGGAATATATATTGCATTTTCGCAAAGGTGCCTCATGCCATCCAGCTACATATCAAAAAGCAAAGACTGTATTCATAGGCACTACAAATAAGAAAGATAAGTTGCTATACAATCATCCAACAGTCAAGCCTCTTGATATCATTAAAACTCTTATAGAAAACAGCTCGCACGAAGGCGAACTTGTGCTTGACCCTTTTATGGGAAGTGGAACAACTGCGGTTGCCGCAAGACAACTAAACCGAAACTTTATAGGTTTTGAAATAAACAAACAATTTTACGAAGCGAGCCAAAAACGGCTCGCTTCTGTTTAGGAGAAATATTTTGAAAAATCTAAATGATTACAAAGACATGCTGACGATCAAAGATTTATGCGCACTGCTTGAAATAAGCAGATATACGGCTTATAAATTCTTACGGAACAACAAAATCAAATATGTAGAAATTGGCAACAAATTTCTCATTTCAAAATCTTCACTAAGCAAGTTTTTAGGAGTGTGAAATGGTTGCAGGAAGATTACAAGAAAAAAATGGTTATTTTTATATTGCTCTAAGCTATAAAGATTCCAACGGTAAGCGTAAAGAGCCATGGTTTGCAACAGGACTTAAAGTCAAAGGCAACAAACGTCTTGCCGAAGAAAAACTGCTTGAATATCGCACTAATTTTGATATTAAAACAGGCAAACTTAGAACTGATGAACCAGAAGAAGACCATTCAATACTATTTGGTGATTATTTGTTTAATTGGTTGGAGTCTATCAAGGGAGAAGTTGCTCCTACAACTTATGGTGGATATTACAATTGTATAACAAAAGCAATTCGCCCATACTTCAATGCAAAACTCATAACACTACAATCAATTACTGCTGATGATATTGAAACTTTTTATAGAGATAAAATGTTTCCCAAAGATGGCAAAAAAGGTATCAAAGGTAAAACAGCTCTACGCTACCATGCAAACATTCGCAAATGCTTACAAGAAGCGTTTCGTAAAGGGCTAATACCAAATAATCCTGCGGACCTTGTTAAGCGCCCCAAAGAAGAACCGTTTATCTCCGACTACTATAACAGCAAACAAATAATAGAACTACTGCAAATCGTTCGAGGTAGCAAAATTGAATTTGCTTGCTATATGGCAAGTTATTATGGACTGCGAAGAGGCGAAATCATTGGACTAAAATGGTCAGCTTTTGACCTTACTTATGATACAGTTACAATAAGACATACCGTTTCCACGACCAGTTATGATGGCGTATATCGACTTGTAGCGCAAGATAGAACGAAAAGCAAAAAAAGTTATCGCACTCTACCAATTGCACCAGAATTAAAAACCTTGCTTGTTGAAATGAAAACACGACAAGAAACTAACAAAAAATTACTTGGCGACACCTATAATCATAAGTATGACGAATATGTTTATGTTGATGATGTTGGGAAGATTGTTCGCCCTGATTATGTATCACAACATTTTCCAATAGTGATAAAGAAAAACAACTTAAAGAAGATTCGTTTTCACGACCTTAGACATTCTTGTGCAACTATGCTAAGGCACTTGGGCGTTAAAATGGAAGACATACAACAATATCTCGGACACAGTAATATAGTTACAACAGAAAAGACATATGCTCACTTTGAGAAAGAACAAAACAAACTGTCATTAGGATTAATCGTTGATGCTTTGGCTGAAAAAGAAATAGAAAAACCCGACGCAGAAATGTAGTCGGGTTTTCGGTATTTGGTGCTGGTGGCCGGACTCGAACCGGCACGGTGTTGCCACCTGTGGATTTTAAGTCCACTATGTCTGCCATTTCATCACACCAGCGTATAGATGAATTATATCACAAATGCGAGAAAAATGCGAGAATTTTATTAAATGTTTTCAATTTAATCTGCTAAATCCCTAGTAAATAAAGGGGTTTTCATTACGACGCTTGGGATTTTAAGTCCGCTATGTCTGCCATTTCATCACACCGGCTTATGGCGTGATTATATCACAAATACACGAAAATTGCGAGAATTTTACACTAAGTTTTAATTTTTATGACGGTTTTAATTGATTGCTTACAACAAAGGCGGTACTTGTGTACCGCCCTTGCTTTGGAGGCACCATCCAGATTTGAACTGGAGAGTGAAGGTTTTGCAGACCTTTGCCTTACCACTTGGCCATGGTGCCGAACGTAGTGGAGCGGGAGACGGGATTCGGACCCGCGACTTTCACCTTGGCAAGGTGACACTCTACCACTGAGTCACTCCCGCACACGACTGCCTTACTAATATATCAAAAACGTACGCATTTGGCAACAACTTTTTACCATTTTGCTCGGAAGTTTGAGTACGATATGAATTATTGTCGCACTGCACTATCACTATATGACAAAGCCGCAATAAATGTTTACATGCAAAACAGATATTCTAATCGGCTCAATTTATAAACAAAGCGGCAATATACACCATGATTACGTCTTTCTGTGCCATAACACTTGAGCAAAAGTGATAAGCTCGTCGCTTGATTTAAGTTTCTCTGCCGCTGCAACTGCCGCCGCTGAATGTTCGTCAAGCAGGCGTTTTGTTTCATCTCTGCCTATAAGGTCGGCTATCGAATTGCCATCATCAAGCAAGTCGTCTGCAAGCTGAAACGCTACTCCCAAATGCTCGGCGAATGCTTTTACACTCTTATAACCGTCCTCATTATATACGCCGTCATCATGCTTGTCTAAGGCGCATATCGCCCCTGCAAGAAACGCGCCTTTTATCAATGCGCCCGTCTTTTTTGCATACATGGCAAGATACTCTTCACGGCTATTACAGCCGTTACACTCCGCCGCTTGCCCATATACCATATTTAGTGCGGCATTTGCAATCTGCTCTGAAGCGGCATGATTGCTACATTTGACAAGAAGCTTCATGGCAAGCGAGAGAAGTCCGTCACCGACAAGCAACGCCGTCCCTACGCCATACTTCTTATGTACCGACAACTTGCCACGGCGATAGTCGTCATTGTCCATCTCGGGCATATCGTCATGCACAAGCGAATAGCTGTGGATAAGCTCGATAGCCTCTCCCAATATAAGCAAATCGTTTACACACGCACTATCAATATCGCCTGCGACAGCCTTTGCACCCAAGTAGACACAAAGCGGACGAACACGCTTTCCGCCGTCAAGCACTGCATAGCGCATAGCCTCGCCTATACTCGCGTCGCACCCACCAAGAATATCTTTCAATTCCTTTTCAATTAGTGCGATATATTCCTTTGCGGTCATAAGCGTTGCCATCAATCGAGATTGAATTGCTCGGTCAGATTGTTGATATCGTCTACGAGCAGGCTAAGCTTACCCTTTTCCGCTTTGAGGGTTTCTATGCAAACCTTGCTAAGCTCAATACCGCGCTCAAATGACTTCACAGCCTCGTCAAGCGGCATATCTCCCTCCAGCTTCTTGACGATAGCTTCAAGCTCGCCGAGGGACTCCTCGAATTTTTTCATTTCTGCCATATCAATTCTCCTTGCCGTCTTTGAATAAATTTATCTTTGTAACCGTTGCTTCCACGTTGCCGTCGCCGCCCATAGCCGTCACAGTATCGCCTACTTTAAGCGCGCTCACGTTGCTCACAGTATCGCCTCCAAGCTGCAAGCGGAAATATCCGCGCTTTAGTATCTTTATGGGGCTCAGCCTGTCAAGCGCGTCTGTCGCACGTTCCGCACGAGCGGTCGCCGCGTCGAATTTGCGCTCTACGCTTGTTTTTGCCGCCTGTATAGCTCTCTCAACTCTACGCGCTCTACCAGCATAAAAGGTGCTTGCCACGCTGCGAAGTCTGCCAAACGTGAGCAATGCCCTTGTGCTTGCGCCCTTATAATTGCGTACGGCATGCATGGTAAGCCTACGCATATGCTCGCGCACCTCGCGCAGCATTCCGTAGTAGTCATATGCAACCAGCTCACCTGCCGCGGTCGGAGTTGCCGCGCGCACGTCGGCAACGAAGTCGCAAAGCGAAAAGTCCGTTTCGTGTCCAACTGCCGATATAACA
This sequence comes from Clostridiales bacterium, assembly GCA_014799525.1. Taxonomy (GTDB): domain Bacteria; phylum Bacillota; class Clostridia; order Christensenellales; family CAG-917; genus CAG-475. The sequence goes on from JAAVHW010000005.1 coordinate 6,952, forward strand.
GGCGTATTCAAATTGTATACTGCGCGAACCAGCTCTTCATCATAAAACGGAGCTAAATCCTCCAACGAGCCGCCGCCGCGGGCAATTATTATCACGTCGTAGCCAAGCGTATCAACTCTTGCAAGTACGCCTGCGATATCATGCCCTGCGCCCTCTCCCTGTACGCGCACGTCGCGCACGACAATATTTATAACTGGATTTTTCCTGCGCACCGTTGTCACAATATCCCTTATAACCGCACCCGTCTTTGAGGTCACGACAAGCACGTTTTTAGGAAACATTGGAATTGCTTTTTTATGCGCTTCGGCAAACAGCCCTTCCTTTTCGAGCTTAGCCTTCAGCCTTTCAAACTCCAAAAACAGCAGTCCCTGCCCAACGGGTTTTATGGTGTTGACCTGCAATGACAGCCTACCGCCCTTGACGTAGTAGTCAAGACCGCCGCGAACAATGACGCTTTCTCCGTCCTTGGGATTGTACGTCTTTGCGGCGTAAAAGCATACGCATTGAAGCTGTGAATTTTTGTCTTTAAGAGTGAAATAGGCGTGAGGTCCGCTAAACTTAAAACCCGACACCTCGCCGTACACCTCCAAGCCCTTGAAAATGGGTGCGTCAATACACGCCTTAATCGTGGCGTTCACTTCGCTTACGGAGATTGTATTTTCATTTATCAATGGATAATCGGACATTTTTTACACTTAAAATACAGCTTTACACTGTTTGAAATTTGCGCATTATACGCTTTTCAATGCACAAATATTATGCGATACTCTGCGCTATCTTTGCAAGCACGCCATTTACAAATGCACCCGACTTGTCCGTGCCGTACTTTTTGCTGAGCGCAACAGCTTCGTTTATGATGACAGCATTTGGTGCAGTCTTTTCAAGCAGCTCGTACGTCGCAACGAGAAGCGCAACGTAATCGGGTCGATAGAGTCTGTCTATTCCATAACCCGAAAGGTTTTTGGAAATTACTCCCCTAAGCTCCTCAATGCGGTTGATTATGCCAAAATAGGTATCTTTTATATACTGCTTGTCATCGTCGTCAAGCCCTTCGTCCAACATCAAAAGCTCGCGTGTGCATTCGTTTGCCACGTTGTAAAAGGTGAACTCAAACACCAGCTTAAATACGTCCTCTCTTGCAATTCTTCTCATAGCTATTGTTCCACACAGACGTTCATCACATGGACGTTGACGGTATGCACCTTAAACTTGGTTGCACGCTCAATCTGCTCCTTGACAGTTTCCTGCAAGGTTGAAACTACGACAGGCACGGCATAGCCATGCATGATATTGACATAAAACTCAACCGTCACCTTTTCATTTGGCAGAAAGTACATAGACACTGCCCCACGCGACTTTTTGCCCTCGGGAAGCGTAATGCCCTCCACGTCGAGTGCAGCATCGGTGGCAAGCGACGTAATAACCTTGCCGAACGTATCAAGATTTTTTGAATATGTTTGCTTTGCCATAAACTCAACCTCTTAGGTGCTTATTATATCACAGCGCAAAAATTATATCAATAAAATATCGTGCGATTATTGTGATAAAAGCCCTTATCAAATGAAATGCACCCCAAAGTTCGACAAAACTCATAGGGGTGCATTTTTTTCGTGTGGCTTTTGCATTCGAATTTAACTTTGCCAATTATTACTTAAACTCATTTTACGATTAAAATTTATCTATTTCACTTAGCTCAACACTTTGCGAACCATTACGTTTAATGATTTCCAAGTTAGAATAAATAAGCCTTAAATTCTCATAAATTGAATTTAGCGTTGATTTATAATCCTTAATGTATGTTGGCAAATTATTATCAATAAAACTAATAGTTAATTGCGGCTGACTAAAATCATTAAAACGTATTACTAATTTCAATGAAGTAACAGGTCTTTCTATCTCTTTTTGCGAATTCTGTGCCATAAGCATACCTGTAACGCCAAAGAGCAATCCACCCAAAAGCACATCACCTGATTTGCTTTTTACAATTTCTTTGCTGTCCTCAAAAATTTGATAACTTACTATCGAATCAAAATCAACAGTTACATCAGCATCAGTTTCCAAATTTAGATACTTGAACTGTTTTGTTTGGCTGTTTATAAAAATAAACTGCCACTTCCCTTCCGCCGCTATAATTGGAATAGATTGGGTATATGAAAATCCTATGGAATTAAAATAGTCATTTATCACTATATCTTGAGCTTTTTTAGGAATGTCAATTTTGTTTTTTGCTATGAACTGCTTGTCTTCGTCTTTTACATAGGAGTTATATATATCTTGTTTGCTGCGTTTACGCAATTTTATGAAGGACATGAACCCTATAACTGAGCAAACAAAAAAGAAAATCATTGCCACTATAGCAAAAATCAGCAAATCCATATCTCCTTGCACCGATTTGGATACATTCAATACGATAGCCACAATTGCCACAATGATTAAGCATATTATGCCAACACACAATGAAATTGTATAACTAATTTTATGTTTGTTTTCATAATCAGTTTTTTGCTCTTGTGTCAAGCGGCTTATCCTCTCATCAAAAGATGAGGTTACAGAGTTTTGTAAATCACTCTCTAATTCTCGTTGTTTCTCATTCACCTTGTCAATCAGCATAAATCTTCTCCTTAAAATAAAAAAGTGCGCTCCCAATATAGAACGCACCCAACAAGTACACTCTATATTGTTGCTACACACTTTCACAAATTAGAGAAAGAGAGGTACTGATTGGCAATACTCCTCTAATTTGCGATTAACATGTGTAGCGTATATATTATAGCAAGCAAATACAACAATTGCAATAGAAAAATTATAAATTCTAAACACCATATCCGCACGAAGTATCCGCGCGAAGCGCGCTACCAAGCAAAGTATTGCCGCGAAACATTGTTATTGTTTACAACGACAATTTGCGTTGATAGCGAGCAATACTTTGCGCGGAGCAACGAGAAAATGCACGTGGCATCTTCGTGCTTTTCAAAAAAGAAAAGCACGTTATGTCAACGTGCATTTTCGAGTGGTACCCCCATAGGGAATCGAACCCTAGTTTCCGCCGTGAGAGGGCGACGTCTTGAACCGCTTGACCATGAGGGCGTTCAAAAGTAAGGTGATAATAGCATATAAATTGAAAAAGCGCAAGCAATTTTCAATGTTTTTCTGTAAATATCTAAAATTTTCGCATAACGCACCCTTCTCCTCAAAAAAGTTATACAACTGTAGGAGAATATTTTTGCTTTTGCACTGTACTTTATATTACATCTGTATTATAATTATATATTATTTTCTATATAGTGATGCATTGCATCAAGGAGGAATTATGAGAACAACCCAAACAAAACGTCTCCCTCTTGCGCTGGTCGTAGTGCTTACGGTGGTGATGGTTTCCCTGCTTGGCTTCTCCGTGTTCAGCGGAGTCGCCCATGCGGAAAGCACACCCGTCAAGAACGGCGAAGCCATTACGGTGGGACACATGAGCGATATTCACTACTTCCCGTTGGAATATTGCTACACAGAGGGCGTTGACTCCGACTACTACAAGTCAACCGACTTCTACTATGCCATGACTGGCGACACGAAGCTGGTGCTTGAGAGCGGTATCACCCTGAATGCGGCTATGAAGAGTATCCTCAAGGACGCGGACGAGGGCAAGGCTCCTCAGTATCTCGTGACGTCGGGCGACCTTTGCAAGAACGGCGAGCGCGTTGCNCTTATCGACGTTGCAAACACNCTNCGCTATCTGCAANANGAGATGAGAAAGAAAGACGGCTATGAGAACTTCCAAGTCTTTGCTACCGTCGGTAACCACGACCTGTACAACCATAACGGTGAGCTCTACTCTAAGACAACGGGCGAAGGAAGAGTCGCGGACATTGTAAACTCCGCTCAATTTGCTCTTATTTTTGCAGGTCTTGGATTCCCGAACGCTACTCTTGACGGAAGCAACGGCACAGTGAANCTCACGGACTATCTGCCTGCCGAATTCTGGTCTTCAAGCTACACGGACGGATATGTANCCTCCAAAAACGCTTCAAACCTTAACTTAAGCTACTATGCGGACGAGCTTGCAGCNNTTGCTACAGCCGAAACGTCCGAAGAAAAGCTGGCNTGCTACTATGGTCTNGGCGACGATATCAACAAGCTTACGTACTTTGCAGAGATTGTAGACGACGACTCCGCACATATGGGCTTCTCGTTTGCGAGCATTGACTCTGCTGACCGTCTGCGCGTAGAGGAAGGCGAAGGCGCACCTGCAAGAATTAGCGAAAGCGAATACGAGTACCTGCGCGCTTGCGGCAGAACTCCCGATTTGGTCGTAGAGGATGAAAACGGCGTTATCGATACAGAAGATACCGTACGTGCAAGCTACGCATTTGCAACNGGCCGCCCTGTCTACCGTCTTGTGGAATACTCCCACATCACGGGCGGCAGAATAAGCCAGCCCTGCCTTGACTGGGTTGAGCAGCAAACAAAGGCACAAAGCGGCAACAANACGACTCTTGGTGAAGAAACGGTTATTGCAACCTTCCACCACAACGTACTCCCCCACTTTGAGCAGGAGGACGATATCCTCAAGGACTTCACCCTCTACAACTGGGAGTACACCGCACAGCGCCTGCTCTCAATGGGCATTCGCTATGCGCTTACAGGACATATGCATGCCTCCGACGTCATGACGTACACCAACGTCGAGGGCAACACCCTTTACGACTTTGAAACAGGCTCTACGATAAGCTACGCTTCNCCTCGCCGCTATCTCACGTTCACGCGTTACAACTGCGATGGAAAGCTCGGCGAAAGAGTTGAATCCGAGGTATATATCCTCGATAGCCTCAAGGAAAAAGCCGACCATGTGACAAGCACTGCTGNNTGGAATCAAACGGCTTANGACAANGCAATCAAGGCATACAACGCCAATCCGACNGANGCGAACTGGCAGAAAGTGCTTGCAAGCAATCCCGATTATCTCACCTACATCATCAGATANGACGAGCTGTCCACGATGACCTACAACGAGTTCATCAGCAAGGACATCTACTCTATCATCGTCAACAGAATGATTGACCACTTCATCACCGANAGAACGATAGACNGCCTTAANGANNCNGTAAGCNANNTGCTTNNAGGTCTTGACAANAGNGGCGGCATGGTCGGCACTATCTTCAGCATGTTGGGCATAAACGGCGAGATTCTCGACGGTGCAGTTCAATACATTCTTGAGGACGCGCTTGAACATCTGTATGGCGAGAGCGGATATCCGTACAACGGCAAAACCTATGACACCGCGCTTGAATACGTGCGCGCAATCATCGACAACTTCCTTGACAAGACGTACGGCGATGACAGNATCACAAGCTCCGTCAATNCCTCCAACAAGGGCAAGCTCAACGTAAGAGAGATTGCAAGCTTCATCATGATGTCCCACTCTCTCGGTGCGGAAATTTCTATGGATGAAACCTACGCCTCTATTGACGCGAAGTTCACTGAAAAGNCTTGCGGCGAAAACGCATACGGCTATATGCAGCCNACGGATAAGACCTACCGTAAGCGTATGGTAGCTGCAATGAAGGATTTGGANGCGCAGCTCAAGAGCGGCAAATTNGTGCAAGACCTTCTTGACGCACTGCTCAATCCTCTGTTCAATGAGGACGATTCCCTTCTCAAGNCTCTCCTCAACCACAAATTTGACCTCAGCAAAGCTGTTGACAAATATCTAACGCAGTCCGAATATAGCAAATTGGAAATTGCACTGAATCAGCGTCTCAACCTGATTGTAGGCGCACTCGGCGTTGAAGATTCCGATGATTTCTCACTGACTGTTGACGCAAAAGCATTCTGCCTCGGCTCAATTGTGGACGCTATACTTCCGATTCTCAAGCCAATCCTTGCAGATTTGATGGGCTTCAATATGGAGGGCAACAGCGTTGTCGAGATTGTTGAAAACTTGCTTAACAGCTATGTTACGCCGAGCTTCCTCGTTGGTCTTGGCGGCATTGCAGACAACATCATCGTGGCGTTTGCAACCGACGTATATCCCGACGTTGCGGATATGACTGACCCCTCTAAAACATATTTGTTGCAGCCACACAGCGCATATGCGTACGGCGGCATGAATATGACCTACGTAAGCAGCGCAAACAAGGTATCCGAGGTTGGAGCGGACTTCAATGCCGCTACGCAGGACAACGGCAGAGTCCCAAGCCGCGTAACAGCAAACTTCGATACTAAGGACAGCACGACGACTTATCAGATTAAGTTCTACACTGCTGAAAACATATACGGCACTTTCAAGTTTAAGACAAGTGAAAACGGCGAATGGACCACTCTTTCAACGTCTAAGGCAGGCGTGAATTGGGATACGGATTATATCGATTCCAAGAACAGCACAACGGTGAACGGAATTACGGTTGAAATGCTTACGCAAACCAAGCCCGTCTACCTGCCACTTATCGACCTTGGTCTTTTGTGCATTACACACGCCGAAGTCGAGTACGACTTAGTAGTTGATGGTGTAAAACAAGAGGATGTTCCGTTTGTCTACGACGACCGCGACAACGCTGCAAAGAACAGCGTAGTATATTGGAATGTTACAACCGTTACAGTTTCGGGACTCAGTGCAGGCACGACCTACTACTATGACATAGAAGGTTCCTACAAATCCGAAACAACAGATAAAACGGCGCAATTCTCATTTGTTGAATACAACAAGACTCTCGGCTATGACAAGGACTACTTCACGTTCACAACCGCCGCAGACGAAAGCGTAACAGCATTTGAATTCCTCACGATTGCGGATATCCAAGGCATGATTCAAGGTATGTACGACGACAGCTTCAAGGCTATTGAGGCTCTGCTCGCCGACTCCAGAACAAAGGACTTTGATTTCATCCTCAACGCTGGCGATATGTGCGACAACGGCAAGAATTTCAATCAATGGGCAATGGCACTCAACACCTATCAGCAGTTGTTTGCAAACACGTCCATGTTCTTCAC
>JAAVHW010000006.1 GCA_014799525.1 Clostridiales bacterium
GTCTCGGGTTCAAGTCCCGATAGCAGCTCCAAACTCAGTCCAATGTGGACTGAGTTTTTCTTATCTCGTGACTTGCGACAAAATTGTATTTTGTCGGCAATCTTTGCTTGCAACCCGATTCGGCTGACGCTCCGCTATTACGCGTGCAAGCACGCTACAAGTCCCGATAGCGGTTCCACTCGGAAAAGTACGTTGATATGCGTGCTTTTCTTTTTTTGATTAGCGAGGTTGCTATTGCACACTTGTATGTTTTGTGATATAATATTAAATACATAAGTTATAGGGGGAAATATGTTCAGGGCTATTTGGAATTTTTTGACGTTTTGGTCGCGCCTTAGCACCAAGTACAACAGAATTGCGAGCGACCCTGAGCTGCGCGAGAAGTCGATATGCTTTGGCGTTGAGTCAATCGTAAGCTCGATTTTCGGTGCGGTGATTATTGCGCTGTGCACGCTTGGCATATCGGCACTGATTGGCGGCTCTACACTTGGCATTATCTTTATTGTACTGCTTGTGATAGTCGCGGTCGTATCGCTCGTACAGCTTATCATACGCGGGCTGATTACAATGATATACCAACGACGACTCAACAAAAAGCCAATCGGAACTTCTGCACTTTTATTTTGGGTTTGGTCGGTTACAGCGTCAATAGCCTTTCCCGTATGTATGTTGGTCAAAGTATTATAAAAAACTGCTGTAAGCGAAATTCGTTTACGGCATAATTTTGGGGTGAATTATGGAAAACGATGTCAAAAATGACAACTCATCAAATGGCATACTGTCAGAGATGAGCGCAAAGCGCGAGGCGAAGGCGGCGGAGAAAAAGCGCCGCAGCAAGCTTGCAAAGAAGATAGCATTGCCGATTGTCGGCGCATTGCTGTTTGTGTTTATTCTCAATATTATCATTCTGCCGTTGACTGGCGCAGGTAAGAGAGTAGCGCACGTCAGCGAGTACGGTGGCGACAATCAGTATATAACCTTTGATAAGCAAGGTACGCTCCTGTCGGCACACCGCGCGGGCGGAGAGCTTGCTCCCGAGGAGACTTTGGCGGCGTTCGAGCTTTGTATGAATTCGGACTACTATGTTGACATAGTGGAATTTGACTTGCATCTCACAAAGGACGGACATCTCGTGCTTATGCACGACCACGAGGTTGACCGTACGTCTAACGGTGAGAAGGTGTTTGGCAAAAAGGGCGTAAAGATACAGGATAAGACGTTGGCAGAGCTTAAAACGCTCAACTTCGGATATAACTTCCAAGACCCCGAAACGGGCAAATATATCTATCGCGACCTTGCGGATGACGAGATTCCCGATAACATACGCATACTTACGCTTGAGGAGATTTTGACTTATCTTGAAGAGCAGCGCCCCGACAAGAGCTTGAACTATATCATCGAGATAAAGGACAAGGGCAAGGTTGGCAAGAAGGCTATGGATATGCTTTATGACGCAATGGTAAGGCATGACATTCTCAATCGCACGATTGTAGGCACGTTCAACGGAGATATATCAAAGTACATTGACAATGAGTACAAGAGTAAGGACGTAAAGCGTTCGGCTGGCATACTTGAAGTTCTCAATTTCTATTATGCCTTCCTGTGGGGAGTAAAGCAGAATCCCGACAAGCTCGCGTTTGACGTATTGCAAATACCTATGGGCTTTGACGGCTTCTTCGATATGTCTACGCAGGCGTTCATCGACTATGCACACAGCCTTGGCATTGCGGTGCAATACTGGACGATAAACGACGCTGACGACATCGCCAAGCTGACGGAGAGAGGCGCGGACGCAATTATGACAGACGACCCCAAGCTCGCCGACAGCGTTATGCACGGTTGATTTGATAGCCGATAGAGTATAAGGCAAACTTATATTAATAGAGTATAAATAAATATATACGGCGCAAATTGCAAATTTGCGCCGTTATTTTTTTAAACACAAGATGGTAAATTGAAATTTATCGTACTTGTTTTTCCATTACATAATTAGTCAAAGCAATTCCATTTCTTTCAACTTGTTGCTCTTTGACAACCTTAAAACCTCTTTGTTCAAAGAAAGGTTTAGCCGTTATAGATGCGTAAGTAATAATTTTATCTACCTTAACAGCGCGTTCTAACTCGTTACAGATTGCTGTTGCAATTCCACGTCGCTGATAGTCCCTGTGAACAAACAGCCTATCAAGATAACCCGATTTATCAATATCGCCAAACCCGACTATAATATTATTTTCAACCGCAACAACAGTATAATGCTCGGAAAGTGATTTATTCCACACCTCTAAATCTATTTTGTCAGTAGCCCAAACATTTAACTGCTCTTGCGAATAATCTTTGGCATTTATAGTATGAACGGTATGATAAAACAGTTTTACTAAATCCTCGCAGTCTTTCGGCGTATATTGTCTGATAATCATTTAGTCCTCTAAATTGAAATTTATTTTGTGTATTTTAATATTTGAGCAGGATTGCCACCGACTACTGCGTAATCGGGAACATCTTTCGTTACAACGCTTCCTGCGCCCACAACGGCACCTTCGCCGATTGTAACACCTTTCATTATGATAGAATTAAAGCCAATCCACGCCTTATCTTTTATAACAACGGGCGCAGTTTTGATAACCGACTTATCGCTGTTTTTACCCATACAATGATTTTCTATATCTTGCCTTGCCGCCTTTGTTTCTTTTAATCTATCTGCCGACACAATAGAGTGCATATTGCTATCAACTATCGTGCAACCCCAAGAAATCATAACGTCATTGCCGATTGTAATACCCGTAGTGCAATAAAAAGTCGTACCCTCGTTAATCAACACTCTATCGCCGATTTTCATTTCAGAATTTTCAATATTTATCGTGCCGTCTATAACGCAATCCTCGCCAATTGTTAAATAAATCTTTTCTTCTTGCGAGCGGCAATTAAATTGCATATTATCAATTATTGATTTTTCGCCTTTTTTTATAAACTTTGAATTTTCTGTTTTCATAATTGCTCCGCTAAATTACTGTTTATCGTAGTTGCAGTATAGCAAAACCGTAATAAAAAAGCAAGGAAAGCATAGTTTATCTTTCCTTGCTGATTATGCTGTTGTGATAATCCAATAAGCTTAAATTAAGCTTTTAATGGTTTGATAAGAACATTTCGCTTATCTGATTGTGATGTACAGGGTGAAGGAGTAGCCCTCGACGCCAGCATACGTATCCGTGCTGGTAGGCACTGTGTGTGTAACGGAGTAGCCTTGTCCGTTTCCTTTGAATGCATCTTTGACAGCTTGATTTATTGCGGTGTTATCGGCGCAATACTCAACGGTCACAAACAAGTCAATCGTTACGGTTGCCCCGATTGTATCCTTTGCAGCGCACGTAGCAATGTATGTAAAGAGTGCGGTCAGTTCATCCAAGTTTTCAATGACGTAGTCGCAGGAGTCGTCCTGTTTCTCGCCGTAATAGACGTGAGAATATGGATTGGTCTGTGTGACCGCATCGCAGCCTACGTTATTATAATTGTTTGCAGTCTGACCAAGCGCAGCCTTTTGTGCGTCGGTGAAGAGGAAGTCGTCAATTGACAAAACCTCGTTTGTACCCCTGTTATTCAGCGTTTGCTTTTTGTTTGCCCAAGTCGCGTCGGTGGCGTACCATTCCTTCTCGCCGTCGCCGTTGACGTCAAGCCAAACCTTGTTCCACGCATGGTCCTTGCTTGTCACGCGAATGCACTTGATATTCTCCAAGCCCGCGAGTACGCAGAACGCTTTTGAAATTCCGTCGCAAACGGCGATATTGTACAGGAATACGCCCTCAAGATAATAGGAAGAGCAGTATTGCCATACGCGAGCCTCGCCGTTTATGGTTGTGGCGTCCACAATGCCGTGGTCGTACTGTATTTCTCTGACGAGCCACAAATATATCGCGCGTACCTTGTCCAAGTCGGACATGCCGTCGTCAATGATTTGCCTTGAAACGGCTTTTGCCTTATTGAGTATATTCTGCGCAATAGAGCCTTGGGTGGCTATCGGGATATATCCATGCTCGAATGCGTAGAAGAGTTGGTCGGAGGTTGTGACGCTCATCTCGTAGTTGCGCTTCTTGTACGGGAAGTTGTCAAAGCTCGCGCTTCTCGTATTTGGATATTCCTCAAACTGATATGAGTTGAATTGCTGATAAAGCTCTACAGGATAGCCCTCGCTGTTCGGAGAAATGGTTGCAACCTGATTATAGTCGTTTTTGCTAAGGCAATATGCGGAAATGTAGGTAAGCTCGCCAGATTGCGGATAGCCCACGCTCAGTCCCCAGTTTGCGGCGGTATGCAGGTCGACTGCCTTGCTAAGATAGTTCATAACAAAGTTTTCTGCATTCTTATCTGTCGATAGGGAAACGTATTCAATATTGAAATACTTTCTGTTGTCTTGAGTCAGGTGGAAGAGGGTGATGTAGTCAAACAAAAGCGTAAGCTCCTGCTCACTCTTGATTGAGATGAGGTCGCTGCGCTCGCTTCCTTTGGCTTCAAACGTATCGATATAGTCAAGGAGCATATCGCGCTGACAGAATTTGCAGGTGTACGCCTCATACGTGTGCGAGCTGAGCTTGCTGTCATAGTCTATCTCCTCGTAGGAGTAGTCGCAGCCCTTGCATACAAACACGGTGTAGTTGTACTCGGTGCAAATTGTCTGAACAAGCGTTCCGTCAAAGGAGTGGCTTGAGATTTCGCACTTATTGCCGCAGCCGTATTTGCATATTTGCCAGTGTCCGTCGCTGTTGTAGAGGACGTTGCCGTCGCCGATATGCGGCAGAGAATCCACGTCCTGCGTATAGCTGTCGTCACACCTACTGCAAGTGTAGGTTGCCGTGCCTGCTTGAGTGCATGTAGCGGTGCTTGCGCTCACAATATAGTCGTGTCCGAGTTTTTCGCTTACTCTCGTATCCTTGTATTCGCAGAGAGTGCAGACGTAATCGATGATTCCGTCCTCCGTACACGACTGTTCAGATATAGTCGTACCATCGTCATACACGTGGTCGCCAAACTCCTTGTCGGGTACGTCATAGAAGTATCCGCCAGGTAAGGGATATCTTGTAAAGCCCTTCGTCTGACAGTTGCCGTCATAGTGTGTGGCGATGGATGCGCCTGTTTGTTGTGCGTCGCCGTTGCAAGCCGTAAATGCGATAAGACCGCATATCACGACAAGCAAGGCGACGATGAATGCCAAAGGCTTTTTCATGATTTCTCCACAGCGTATTATCTTTCTACGCTTTGATGTCTATATTTTTTGCGGAAGCCGCGCATGAATTTGCGGAAGCCGCCCTTGCGGCCGTTGACCATATCCACAAGACCTACGAGTGACATTTCGGGTACAAGACCGCCAGTCATAGCCGTTGCCGCGCGCAGAGGAATATCTCTTACGGACTCCGTAATCATTTCGGGGTTCTCTGCGGATTTTGCGATTATCTTTGCACCGAACATAGCAACTCTGTAGAGGAACTTGCCGCAGGGTGAAACTGCGCATTGTGCTACGCTATTGCACTCCGTAAGCTCGCCCTTCTTATACTCGGTATTGATTGGGAGCTTCTCGCCAAGCAACGCTTCGAAGTCGGCGGCGGGAATTTCCTTTTCGCTTCCGTTGAGGTTGTAGTAGTAGGGCGCATTCTCGCGGTAGTTGGGGATAGGTGCGTCGGGGTTTGCGGAGTTCACAAACAGGCTTGCCGTCAAGCGGATATCGCGAGAGGACGCGCCGACGAGAATTTTGAACTCGCCGCTTTCAATATGCCAATCCTTGATAAGCACGTTGTAGTATGCAAACGCGCGGCTGTCCAGTGTGATGGAAATTCTCTTTTCCTCGCCCGCTTGCAGGAATACCTTCTTGAAGCCCTTAAGCTCCTGAACAGGACGGAAGATTGTGATTTCCACGTCGCTGAAGTAAAGCTGAACGATTTCAGCACCTGCAACGTCGACTACGTTTTTCACGGTGAGTGAAACGGTTACGTTTTCGCCCTCGTTGATATTTGTAGAGGAGAGTTCAAGGTTGGAATACTCAAACTTCGTATAGCTGAGTCCATAGCCGAACGGATAGCGCACTTGCTTCTTTACCTTGTCGAAGTAGCGATAGCCGACGTATATGCCTTCACGGTACTCGCAGGTACGCGGACCCATCGGGAAGTATTTGGATACGATGTTGTCCTCATTCTTGAGCGGGAAGGTTTCTGCGAGCTTACCGGACGGATTGACCGCACCGTAAAGCACGTCGTATGCCGCTTCGCCCGTTGCCTGTCCGCCGATGTAGAGGTTGAGGATAGCCTTGACGTCCTTCTCCCAATCCTTGAGCAGGATAGGTGCGCCTGCCGAAAGCACGACGATAACGTTTTTGTTGACCTTCAAAAGCTCCTTGATGAGGATGTTGTGAGATTCTGGAATGTTGAGGTGTGAGCGGTCGTAGCCCTCAGACTCGAATGCGTCCGTAAGTCCTGCAAACACGACGACTGCGTCCTTGCCCTTTGCAAGTTTGACAGCCTTCTTGATGAGGCTTGATTTGTAGCCGTCGCCCTTGAGGGTGTAGCCGTCAGCGTACTCGTAGGGCTGATTCGCCTTGTCGAGTGCGTCCGTAAAGGAAACAATCTCCGTTGCGTTTATATGGCTTGAGCCTGCGCCCTGGAAGCGGGCAACCTTTGCGAGCTTGCCGATGACTGCAATCTTTTGAGTCTTGGAAAGGGGCAGAGCCTTGTTCTCGTTTTTGAGAAGCACCGCGCTGTTAGCCGCCGCCTTGCGCGCAATCTTGTGATTGGCTTTCAAATCCACCTTGTAGTTTTCGTCAATCTTTGCAGCATTCTCAAAGGCGAACTTAATCATGCGAAGGGCAACCGTATCGAGGTCTTCCATGCTGAGCTTGCCACTCTTTACCGCTTCTACGATATGTCTGTCGTTGATACCCTTATTGCCAGGCATTTCGAGGTCGAGACCAGCCTTTACGCCGTCCACGCGCTTGTTGACTGCGCCCCAGTCGCTGACGACGATACCTTCATAGCCCCATTCGCCGCGGAGTACGTCGGTGAGCATACGCTTATTCTCACTGAGGTACGTTCCGTTCAAGCGGTTGTATGAGCACATGACGGTTGTGGGCTTTTCCTCTTTTACGATATGCTCGAAGGCGGGCATATAAATTTCGCGAAGCGTACGCTCGTCAACAACAGAGCTTATGGTCTGTCTTATATGTTCCTCGTTGTTTGCAAGGAAGTGCTTGAGCGACGTGCCCACGTTTTCTTCCTGTACGCCGTGCACCCAGCTTCCGCCCATGCGACCTGCAAGGAATGGGTCCTCGGAGTAATACTCAAAGTTTCTGCCGCAGAGAGGGCTACGCTTGATGTTTACGCCAGGGCCGAGAACGGTGCTGACCTTGAGAGCCTTTGCCTCTCTGCCGATAGCCTTACCGACTTCCTCTGCAAGCTGAGTGTCCCAGCTACATGCAAGCGTTGCTGCACCAGGGAAGCAGGTTGCAGGCTCGGACGCACCCATGATGTTGGTGCCGCTGCCGTTTACCTTCTCTTTACGCAAGCCGCTCGGACCGTCCGACACCCATACGCCTGGGATATGTACGCCGTCGCGCTTAATTTCCTGCGTGAGCCAGTTTGTCATTCCCGAGCAGAGTGACGCTTTTTCTTCAAGCGTAAGTGAATCGAGAATACTCTTGTAATCTGTATTTGTCATAATTTCCTCCATATGTCTTTATATTGACAATATATATCTTATAATAACATTTTTATTTATCGCGCGCAAGACCAATTATTTTGATATTTTGCGTAATTTGAGTTTTGATTTATGCCAGTATATCAAANCGTTTTCAGTCTTATTNGTTCCCGTTCAGCGNTGCGAGCCTTGCCTTTTCTCTTGCCGACAGAGGGAATTCGTCCTTGTTGTATGTTTCAAGNACGTTCAGTCTGTCCTGCTCGTCAAGGAATCTGATGACCTTGCAGGGTACGCCGCCAGCAAGACAGTTGGNCGGAATATCCTTTGTCACGACGCTGCCNGCCGCAATAACGGAACCCTCGCCGATTGTTACGCCGCCGCATATCGTGACGTTTGAAGCCACCCAAACCTTGTCGCCTATCGTGACAGGTNTTGCNTATTCGAGGTCGTGNTGTCCGTCGGGATAGTCCTGTACNATGCGCTCGTCCGCAAGCAGGGGATGTACGGGCGTCGCNATTGTNACGCGAGGTCCAAACATAACGCCGTCGCCAATCTTNATGGGCGCGACGTCCATAAAGATGCAATCGAAGTTTACAAACAGGTCGTCACCGAACGTGATGTTAAAGCCGTATTCGCAGTGGAACGGTTGCATAAAATAAAAATTTTTTCCGTGATTGGGAATNAGTTTCTTGATGATATGCATTAGCTTTGGCGCGTTCCATACGTGCGCACGGTTGAATCTGTCCGTAAGCCACAAAGCCTTTGCGTGCTTCATAAACACCTTGTTGTCCGTGCAATTGTACAGTCTGCCTTCGCACATNCGNGTGAGGTCNGATGCGCCATTGTTACNTTTTTTCATGAAAGCCNCCNTATTATTTTATTGATAATTGAATTTTAAGTTAAAAAACATATAATTTATATCACAAATCCCAACAAATTTTATTATTTCCGTTGAAATTTCGAGATTTATTGTCTATCATAAACGTATGGATATCAAGATTGAATTTTTGCCCAAATCAGTNCGNGACCCCATTTTTGAGCAGAGGGAGAGCGGACGCGCGCATACTCCGTATGAGGAAGAGCTCAGGTTTTACAGNCTGATAAAGGANGGNAACGTCGAGGCTGTCAAAATGGCGATAAGCCTATTTCTTGATAAGGCGCTCGTNGTGGGAAGAATGAGCAACGACAATCTGAGACAGGCGCAGTATTTTGCGGTGAGCTGCATTGCGCTTGCGGTTCGCTACGCGATAGAGGGCGGACTTTCTCAAAGCGTTGCGTACAATCTCAGCGACAGCTATATCATGCAGGTTGACTCCTTTACAAAGCANGAGGANATNTTTGCNTTTTTGACGGANAAGGCAGTTGAGCTTGCGTCTATGGTTGAAAGCAGCAGGCGAAGGCTGCAATATCCTCCGCACGTGCGAAAGGCGATAAGATANGTNGATTCGCACCTGCATGAAAAAATAACCGTTGAGCAGGTAGCCGAGGAGTGCGGCGTATCCTCAGACTATCTATCCTCGCAGCTCAAAAAATACGTCGGATACGGNTTGTCAAGATATATNGTTGTCACAAAATTGGAGTCTGCAAAAAAGCTGTTGCTTGAATCGGAATATAGCTGCGGCGAGATAGCATATATCTTGGGCTTTTGCTCTGAAACGCATTTTATCACCTGCTTCAAAAGAGAAAACGGCATAACGCCAAAGCAGTTTATCAAGCAGAATATCATTTGATTTATATTATCCTTAATGTGAGTCCCCACAAAACCTCCGTGNTTTGTGGGGCTTAATTTGTGNGGTATATTCGTCATCTTTGACNTCATNTGCAAANTATTTGCATTATGAAAAATATTCCAATAATTTTTAGTGTTTGTCTGCATACAATATTGACGAGGTGTCTATGTGGTCAAACGTGATAAGTATAGATAAGTCCTACGAGAGGGAGATAGGCTATATACTCGACAGATTGCAAAATACAAAGGACTTGTCTTACGCGATAGANGAGTCTGAAAACAGGATATGGATATATCTTGCAGGTATGTGTGAAAAGCAGGATGAAATAGANGAGCGCCTGCATGAGATATTGGGGGTTGTATATCTATCCTTCATCAAGCTGCGCTTTTTCCTTGANAAGCTGCACGTAAGACGGATGTCNCACGCCAAGTGNGCGCTCATATGTTCTATCGTCCACTTTGACAGAGAGTTTGAGCATAGCGTCGTTGCAAAGGTGCTTTCNGGNTCGCTNGANTACAATTTGGACGGGCTTCTCAATTTCCGTCTGCGCTCNCTCACCGATGGCTGGCAGGAGCTTGCGGATTTGGCAAACAGACTTCTTGACGGCTGCACGCAGGAGTCGGATATATATGAGATTGCAACCTTCATAACTGGCAGCGAGGGCAAGCTNAATCANCTTGTGCTCAGCAACAACAATATCCGCAATCTTACNCGGCATACAAGCGTTGAAGTCGTCAATCTGTTTGACAGCGAGGAGTACAATTTGCTTAGCGCAATCATCAGAGAAAAGCCGTCCGAGATACTTGTTGATGGATGCAGATTTTCCGCACCTATGAATGATACGCTTAAAAAGATTGTCAGAGTGATAGAAAAGTAAAAGCACGATTCGTGTATCAAAATATAAAATAGCAGTCGCAAACTCCCATATCCAAGCATAATTCCCTGTGAAAATAGGGGATTTTTTATTTTGAAAATATACATAAAACACGATAAGTGTATTATTTGTCAGAATTTTGGTATACGATAAGTGTTTTTAGTTTCGACATTGCGGCTTTTTAGGTATGGCGTATCAAAGATTTTGATTTGCGTAACAAAATATCCATAATCAAAAAAATGCTCAGAGGCTAATATATTCCTTGATTGTCGGCAAAAAATAGTGTAATATAATATTTATTTGATTATATAACGCGGGTGCGTGTAGCGCGTGTATTGCGTACGCGAGATATGTGGGCATGACTTAGCTTAGATATACAAGGCGTTATGCGCATATGCGTTAGGAGATATAGATGGCAAAAGGACAGCAAAAAGTGACCGTCACCTTTCTCGGCGGAGTTGGCGAGATAGGCAAGAATATGACGGCTATAGAGTGCGGCGGCGATATGATTATCGTTGACTGCGGCGTTGCATTCGCAAAGGAGGATAGCCCGGGGATTGACGCGATAATTCCCGACATTTCCTATATAAAGCAAAACATAAGCAAGCTTCGCGGCATAGTCCTCACTCACGGACACGAGGACCATATCGGAGCAATTCCCTATTACACGGACGAGCTTAAAAGCACGCCTATATACGGCACGGCTCTTACTATCGGCTTGCTCAAGCGCAAGCTTGAAAGAAATTCCAAAAAGTGCAACCTCAACGTAATTGCCGCAGGAGATACTGTGAAGCTCGGCGGGATAAGCGTTGAGTTTATAAGAGTCGTACACTCAATGGCTGGTGCTTGCGCGCTAAATATAACCACGCCTGCCGGCACGGTGTTTGTGACGGGCGACTTCAAGTTTGACAACGCACCGATTGACGGCAAAAAGACAAACGTTCGCCGTATTGCGCAGGTGGGCGACAAGGGCGTTTTGCTTATGCTTGGCGAGTCCACCAACATTGAGCGCAAGGGCAGCTCCAATCCCGAAAGAGTGGTTGGCAAGAGCTTGGAGAAGATATTTATGGACAATGCAAGCAAGCGGCTTGTCATAGCCTGCTTTGCATCATCCAATCACCGCGTACAGCAAATACTTACGCTTGCGAGCAAGTATAACAGAAAGGTCGTGCTTGCAGGCAAGAGCATGAAAGCCATTGTTGAGGTCGCTTCCGATTGTGGAGAACTGAATGTTCCCAAGGGCGTTACAGTCGATAGTGTCGGTAAGCTTTTGCCGCACGAGACGCTCATACTCGCGACAGGTTCGCAGGGCGAGCCGCTTTCCGCGCTTAAAAAGATGTCTAAGGGCGAATTCAACAAAATAAATCTCGGCACAAACGACGTGGTTGTTTTGAGTTCTACGCCAATCCCTGGAAATGAAAAATCCGTTTATGACGTAATAAACGACCTCTTCCGCAAGGGCGCGGACGTTATATACGACAGTATGAACGATATACACGTGTCGGGACACGCCTACGAGGAGGAGCTGAAGCGCATGCTCACCCTCGTAAGACCGCAGTATTTTATGCCTGTACACGGCGAATACCGTCACCAATTCAAGCATATGCAGCTTGCAAAGTCGCTTGGTGTGCTTTCAAAAAACATCGTCATTCCCAACATAGGCGAGAGCTACGGAGTGACCGCAAAGGGGATAAAGAAGCATTCAAACGTGCCGTCTGGCAATATCTACGTGGACGGCGTCGTGCTTGAGGACGGACAGAGCGTTGTAAACGACAGGCGCAGTCTCGCCGAGTACGGAATGCTTATCGTGCTTGCCGCCGTAGACGTTGAAAGGGGTGTTATCGTCGGAGACGTGGATATTGTCGCGCGTGGCTTCAATCTCACCGACGAGGTAGAAAAGTCCATTCGCGCCGCCGTCATAGAGGGCGTAAACAGTGCGGATTTGGATAAGGCAGACGTAAACGAGTACGCTCGTAACGTCAAGAAGAGTGTGCGAAAATTGTTCTATAGAGATAGACAATTCCCAATTATCATACCTGTCATCGTGAAAGACTAAGTAAAATGCGCTATTTGCGCCCTTTTGTGTTTTTCGCAAGAACTTGGCACACCGTGTACGTTTAGTACACTGGGTGTGACCAAAACCTTGCGAGAAAACGCAAAATCATCACAAATAATCGCATTTTATGTGAGAGATAAAATCGTAATGAAGAGAGCTAAACATAGAGCACATGCGTCATTCTGAATAAAGTGGAGAGTATTAAATTCGCAAAATGGGGCAATTCACTTGCCGTATTTTGCCCATTGTGAGTTCGCACTCACAGCAAAACTCATTGCGCTAAATTATGGCGTTTGATATAAATAGTTAAAGAGTGCAATGATTTTGCGTACCGAACTGATGTCACCGCAAAACACCCCTGTTTTGCGGGGTAAAGACGTGAGGTGTGACGTTTGGTGCGAATAACATATTAGGAGAAATTATGAAAAAGCCGATTATAGTGATTATGACGTCCAAGGATGAATCGGACGGAATATCTAAAAAGCTTGCGGAGGCATTAGAGCGTGTAGGTACGCACAACGTCGCGATTGTAAGCGACGATAAGTATGGCGTAGTTGCAAAGCGTTCCGCGCTCGATAGGCTTATGGATAACGGCAGCGAGTATCAGTATTTGCTTGAGCGCAAGGACAAAGGTGTTATTATGGACAGGCTGAGAGTGCGTAAGTATTCAAAGCGAGTCAACAGAATTAAAAATATGCTCAAGCGTTTTCGCCCCCAGTACATTCTTTGCCTCACGCCGTACGCTCACCATTGTGCGGTTGAGGCTAAGCGCAAGCTGAAATTTGATACGCAGATTATATACATGCTTCAGACCTTCACCATGCCAAAGCGCGGGCTTGACGATATAACCAACGTATATATCGTAGAGAATGCCGACGTCAAGGCGGAGCTGGTGCGCGCGGGAATACGCTCTAAGGACGTCATGACAAGGGGTTTGCCCTACGAGATACAGGGACGCGCAGGCGAGGAAAGTATCGCGGACGCAAAGCAGGAGCTTGGCTTGCCGCGCGCTAAGACGGTATTTGTAAATATCAGGGACGGGCAGGAGCTGTCAAAAGCTTTCGATTTGCTTCTTGACCAAGGCGGTATCGCGAGCTTAGTCGTATACTGTGAGAATGCAAAGCTAAGGCAAGCGCTTGGTTCGGCGGCGGCTCAAGTGCCAGACGTGACCGTCGTATTCGTTCAGACCGCCGAAAAGATTGACGAGTATTTGTCCGTATGCGACCTTGCAATCACAAGCTATGATACGGCTATCATCTATAAGTGCTTCAGGCTTGGGATTCCGTCCATTGTATACTCAAGAGACGAGCATGCGGCAAACGATATAAACTATCTTGTCAGCCACGACTTGTGCTTGCGCGCAAGAGAGGATATCGAGATTGTCGCGCTTGAATATAAGCTGTTGCAGACGGAGCTTGCCGAGAGCATAGGCAGAAACGGACAAAAGTGGGTGGAGCTAAACACCCTTGACAATATTGCAAACTTCCTTGCGTCGTACATTGCCGTATAAGGTGGTTTCAAGCGGTAAAACGGGTAAAGCGATAAAAGAGGACTTATGCCAAAGATAACGGGACTTTCAAAAATTGCCAAAAAGCTTGGATTCAAGGTAGGCGACGACATTGTGCGCATGGGCGGCTACGAAGTAGTCGATGAGCTTGACTACCTTTTTTATGACAACGAAAAAAGCTTTGAGGTTGACGTCATACGCGACGGAAAGCAAAAAACCATTCACGTTCGCAAAAAGGACGGACAGCAGCTCGGACTTGAAGTGGATTGGCAGATGAAGCCCGCGGTGTGCAAAAACAAATGTATTTTTTGCTTTGTGGACCAGCTTCCAAAGGGAATGCGCGACAGTCTGTATATCAAGGATGACGACTACCGCTATAGCTTTATAAGCGGAAGCTACGTCACACTCACAAACGTGACGGACGCGGATATAGACAGGATAATACGCTTGAAGCTCAGTCCGCTGTACATATCCGTACACGCATTTGACGATGACGTAAGGCAGTTTATACTCAAAAATCCCAATACGCGCAAGCTCAAAGCGTACATGAAAAAGCTTGGCGAAAATGGCATAAAGATGCACACTCAGCTTGTCGTAGTTCCTGACGTAAACGACGGTAAGGTGCTTGAGGACAGCATACGCGGATTGCATGCAATGGAGGGCGTACTTTCGGTTGCGGTGGTTCCTGTTGGACTTACGGAGCATCGCGCGGCACTCGCAAATCTCAAAGCCGTAGACGAGCAGAACGCAAGAGAAACGATTGCGCTCGTTGAAAAATTGCATATTGAGCTTGACGGCTTTTGTTGGTGCAGCGACGAGTATTATGTCAAGGCTAATGCTGCTGTGGGCGAGTGCTCGTACTACGGCGCGTTTGACCAGATTGAAAACGGAGTTGGTATGCTTGCCCAGTTCAAGGAGAATTTTGAATACTGCTTGGACGAGGTGGAGGATATGAAGCTTTGCAAGCGTGTGGATATGGTGACTGGCGTTTCGTTTGCGCCTATACTGCGTACCTACGTTGGGCAGCTTGAAGATAAGCTTGGTATAGAATGCAAGGTACACGCAGTCAAAAACGACTTTTTCGGACATAGCGTAACGGTTGCAGGGCTTGTCACAGCGACTGACATAATTTCGCAGGTTGAGCGCGGCGCGGACGCGTACGTAATACCCGACAATATGTTGAGAGAGTTTTCTGACACCTTCCTTGACAACAAAACGCTAAAAGAAGTTGAAGACGCACTTGGCGCACCTATCTTAGTAGTTCCGCATGACGGAAGCGATTTGGCGGCGCTTATCGCGGAGCATTTTGAGAATAGATAAGACACTTAAAGAGGATTGACAAGAGAATATGAAACCATTGATTGCGGTTGTAGGCCGCCCAAACGTGGGCAAGTCCACGTTGTTCAACAGAATAGCAGGCAACAGGATTGCCATAGTCGAGGATACGCCTGGTGTCACGCGTGACAGAATTTACGCCGATTGCGAGTGGTGCGGTCGCGCGTTCACGCTTATAGACACAGGCGGCTTGGAGCTTAAAAGCGAGGACGAGATGTGGACTCACATACGTACGCAGGCGGAGATTGCGGTTGAGACTGCAAACGCTATCCTTTACGTCGTGGACGGAAAAACGGGACTCACGACGGACGACAATCTCGTGTGCGCGTATCTTAGGAAGTCCAACCTGCCAGTAGTGCTTGCAGTCAACAAGATTGACAACAATATGATGGACAGCGTATATGATTTCTACGCGCTCGGCTTTGGTGAGCCGTACGCGGTGAGCGCTGAGCAGGGCAAGGGTATTGGCGATTTGCTTGACGCACTTATGGAAGTCATTCCCGTGAGCGTTGTTGAGGATGACGACGAGCGCATAAAGATTGCGATTGTAGGAAAGCCAAACGCGGGCAAAAGCTCAATTACAAACAGACTTCTTGGCTACGACCGCTGCATAGTAAGCGATATTGCAGGCACGACGATAGGCGCTATTGATACGGAGCTGAATATAGGCGACGACAAGTATCTCATCATCGACACCGCAGGTATGCGCAAGAAAAAGGCAGTCAGCCTTGACCTTGAAAGATACTCTGTTATGAGAGCGTTGCTTGCAGTAAGACGTGCGGACGTAGTGCTTATCGTGTGCGACGCAAACGAGGGCTTTACAGAGCAGGATGTGAAGATTGCAGGCTTCGTACATGAGGAGGGCAAGCCGTCCATAATCGTCATGAACAAGTGGGATTTGGTGGACAAGGATACCCACACGATAAACCAATATGAAAATCAGCTCAAAGAGGATTTGAAATATATGAACTATTTCAAGTCCGTATATATCTCGGCAAAGAGCGGCAAGAGAGTTGACAATCTTTTGCCTGCCTGCAAGGAGGTTGTCGCAAACAGCCGCCGCAGAATATCGACCGGACTTCTCAACGAGGTTGTCGGCGAGGCTATCCGCATAAGCGAGCCGCCGTCATATCTTGGCAGAAAGCTGAAAATATTCTTTGTTACGCAGGTGAACGTTGCACCACCCACGTTTGTCGTGAAGGTCAACGACCCGTCAATCATGCACTTCAGCTACAAGCGCTATCTTGAAAACGCACTGCGCAAGAGCTTTGATTTTTCGGGTACGCCAATACGTATTGCGGTGAGGGCAAACAACGAAAAGGAATGATTATATAAACCTTTATGCGGAATAGGGCAAGCGAGCGGATATCGCCAATCGAGACGCCTATTCTGAATTATAGTGGGGCTCAAATATAACCGCTATTAGGTATTGACGATATGGCAACAAATGAGAAAAACGATACCTATAATATAGTATAAGAAAACAATTATATGAGGCAAGTATGGTAAACTACAGCAAACTTACTAAAGAACAAAGAGCGCAGCTTTTTGAGGAAGCGTCAAGCGCGTATGAAGCGTTGAAGAGCAAGGGCGTATCCGTGGATATGACTCGCGGTAGACCGTCCAAGGAACAGCTGCAAATTGCAATGCCTATGTTGCAAAACGCGGGTAGCTACAATTACGTTACAGATGGCGGCGACGCAAGGAACTACGGCGAGCCAGCTGGCATTACGGCGGCAAGAGAGCTGTTTGCAAAGCTTATGGAAGTGGAGCGCAGCGAAGTAATTGTATTTGACGGAAGCTCGCTTGACATAATGTACAATCTCATACAGTTCGCAATGCAATTCGGTGTGCGCGGCGGTACGCCATGGAATAAGCTTGACAGGGTGAAATTTCTGTGTCCAGCCCCAGGATATGACCGTCATTTCTCCATATGCGAAAACTTCGGCATAGAGATGATAACCGTGCCCATGCTTGAGGACGGTCCCGATATGGATATGGTTGAAAGCCTTGTAGGCAGCGACGACAGCATAAAGGGCATGTGGTGCGTTCCTAAGTATTCCAACCCGACGGGCATCGTATTCAGTGACGAGGTGGTTACGCGTATGGCTAAGCTGAAGCCCGCGGCAAAGGACTTCCGTGTGTTCTGGGATAACGCCTATATCGTGCATGGACTGTACGGTGATGACGACAAGCTCAAAAACATCTTTGAGGTTGCAAAGAGTGTAGGCAGTGAGGATATGATTTACGAGCTTGTGTCCACATCCAAGATTACGTTTGCAGGAAGCGGTGTTGCGGCGCTTGCAACAAGCGAAGCGAACGTAGCGGACCTGCTCAAAAGAATATTCTTCAAGCAGATAAATCCAAACAAAGTCAATCAGGTTATGCACGTGGCATTCCTCAAAGACGTGGAGAATATAAAGAAAATTATGTCACAGCATGCAGATATACTTCGTCCCAAGTTCGAGCTGTTCGAGCGCAAGATGAGCGCGGCATTTGGCGACTGCGAGGAAGTGAAGTGGAGCAAGCCGCGCGGCGGTTACTTCATTTCGGTAAACGTGAATGGAGCGGCAAAACGTATCGTAAGCCTTGCTGGGGAAGCTGGCGTAAAGTTTACGGCGGCAGGCTCAACGTATCCATACAAGCGGGACGCGCTTGACAGCAACATAAGAATCGCGCCGTCCGTGCCGTCAATGGAGGAAATGGAGTTTGCAATTGACGTTTTGATAAGCAGCATCAAGATTGCGTTATTAGAGTCATAATATATTTTAAAATCAAAGTAAATTGTAAAACAGTTTTCTAAATTACGTCGATTTTTAGAATACATTCTAAAAATCGGCGTTTTTTATAATACTCTAAAAATGGAATAATGCACTGTTTAGTGACATTTAGGTTTGAATTTTCAATTTCTATATTTATTTAAGAGTACAATGCTCAAAAACGAAAAATGTAGATTTTCGCGATTTTTCTTTTCGACATTTGTCATATACCTTGCAAGCGGCACATAGATTTAAGCAAACGGAGTTGGAGGAGTTTATGGATAAATTTGAGCTTTATCGTGATATCGCTTCGCGCACCGGCGGTGACATATACGTGGGAGTCGTCGGACCTGTGCGCACGGGCAAGTCTACACTTATAAAGCAGGTGATGCAACAGCTTGTCATTGACGGAATCGAAAACCCTGATGAAAGAAGCAGGGCAATCGACGAGATTCCGCAGTCGGCGGACGGCAAGACGATTATGACTACGCAGCCGCGCTTTGTGCCAAACGAGGCGGTGCGCGTTCCCGTCAGCGAAAACCTTGCAGTAAACATGCGCCTCATCGATTGCGTCGGCTATCTTGTCGCGGGCGCGCTCGGCGCAGAGGAGGACGGCAAGGAGCGTATGGTTTCTACGCCTTGGTCGGAGGAGCAGATTCCATTTTCAAAGGCTGCCGAGATTGGTACGCAAAAGGTCATAAAGGAGCATAGCACAATTGCGCTCGCTGTGACGACGGACGGCAGTTTTTCAAACATTGGGCGTGAGCAGTACATCGAGGCTGAGGAGCGCGTGATAAGAGAACTTAAGGAGTGCGGCAAGCCATTTGCGATTGTGCTTAACGTCGCAGACCCCGAGGCGGCAAGCGCCATTCAGCTTAAAGATGAGCTTTCAAAAAAGTATGACGCGCCGGTGCTTCTCAAAAATGCGGTCGAACTCGGCGAGCAGGATATAACGGAGATTTTGGAAACTATCCTTTTGGAGTTTGCCGTCAACATCATTGACTTTGACCTTCCCCGCTGGGTGCAGGCACTTCCTGCAGACAGCAGCGTTGTAAAGGAGCTTATTGGCATTGTCAAGGGTGTCGGCGACGACGTCAGCAAGATGAAGGACTACGAGCGCATTGACGCGTTCTTCAAGACGGCGGAGTATTGGGACGAGCCGTCTGCAATCAACCTTGACGCAGGCAAAGGAAGAGTTCAGGTTGACATTATGCCAAAGGACGGCGTGTTCTTCAAGGTTGCAAGTGAGGAGTGCGGTATCGATATCAGCGACAACTTTGATTTGCTCGCTCAGCTCAAAAAGCTTTGCCGCGGCAGAGAGAAGATTGAGAGAATCAATGCCGCCATGGAGCAGGTTGACGCATTTGGCTACGGCATAGTCTTGCCCACTATGGATGAGATTGAATTGCAAGAGCCAAAGCTTTTGAGACAGGGGCAGCAGTACGGCGTACAGCTCAAAGCCCACGCTCCGTCCTTGCACATCATGAAGGTGGACGTAGAAACAGAGGTAAGCCCGCTTGTGGGAAGCGAACAGCAGAGCAAGGAGTTTGTCGACAATATGGTGCAAGACTTTGAAAACGACAAGCAGTCAATTTTGGATACTAACATCTTCGGCAGACCGCTTAGCGCACTCGTTGCGGACGGCATAAGCAACAAGCTTCAAACCATTCCCAGTGATGCGGAAAATAAGCTTCGTAAGACCCTTGGCAGAATTGTCAACGAGGGCAGAGGCGGAGTCATTTGCATACTGCTGTAACGGCTTGGCAGTGTAAAGTCGACGAGCTATAATGGCATAAGTATAAAAATTATAGCTTCAATTCAAAACACCGTTTGCAAAAGAGACCTCGCAGATTGCGTTTGTAACGTCCGTCGCTCGTCGGCGGACGTTCCTAATTGGGGTACAAAACCTCTCTGTTGCGATGGTTATATTGGAGGTCCCCACAAACGCCCCTGTTTGTGGGGTGCATTCTTGGGGTCACCACAAACGTCCCTAAGGGGTCCCCACAAAACCTCCGCGTTTTGTGGGGTATAAAAATATGCTGTTTAATGCTGCAATTTATTTCTTTACTTTTTCATAGCTTATATGTATAATAGCCGTATTAAAAATATAATTCAAAGGAAGTAGTATTATGTTTTTTGGAACTCAACTTGACTTGGTGATAGTATTTTTTATTGTTGTCTTAGGTAGAACGGTTGATATGAGCCTTGCATCTATCAGAACTGTTTTTACTGTAAAAGACAAGCCGCAATTTGCCGCACCTATAGGATTTCTTGAAGCGTTCTTTTGGTTTATGATTGTCAAGGCGGCGCTCGACTATGCCATCTCCAACCCTGTGGTTGACACCATCGTACTTGCGCTTGCATACTCGTTTGGTTTTGCCCTTGGAACATTCCTTGGCGGAATCCTTTCCAAAAAGTTTGTCAAATCTAAAATCCACGTGCAAATAGTTTTGAGCAGCAAGAATGACGACCTCGTCAAAGAATTGAAAGAGAATGGCTTTGGTCAGACGATTTTGACAGCAAAGGGCGCGAACAGCAATATGGAAACTTATTTGATTTTTATAGAAACTGATAGCGATAGATTGAAAAAGCTTAGGTCAATTATCAATTCGATGGATGAAAGAGCATTTGTGTCCGTCAGCGAAAGCAAGTCCGTTTACAACGGCTTCTTCGGTACGACCACAAGGAAGTAATTATTATTTGATATAATCTCGATATGACAATAGAAACCACTGGACTATCCGGTGGTTTTTTATATGCCGCTATGATTTGTCGCTCTGCGAGGACGGAAAGCGCAAATGCGGAGAATCTGCGTATATCGAAAGTTTTTGGCACTGACCTTGTAGAGTGTATCGGTAACGCCGTGACTTGTAGCGTATGTGCACAGTATCGCGGAAGGGTATTCAGTGCGAGCGGAAATGACAAACGCTATCCGCCACTCAGGGACGGAGTAAACTCTCCGCTCAAAAACGGCTATGACATAATACACCCGAATTGCAGGTGCGAGTTCAGAGCCTATTTTGAAGCATTGCACAGCAAGGAAGAAAGCGAGGCAAAGCGCAAGTTCAGCAACCGTCCGTTTGATGGCGACAAACGCACTGTCGAGCAGGCGAAGGCAAATCAGGAGTTGCAAAGATTAAACAGGCAGGCCGTAGAGGAGCAAAGCCGTTGGAATGATATGCAAGCGTTGCTCGGCAAAGATATGCCGTATAAAAATATGGTAAGCTTTCGCAAAGCTTTTCGAGCTGAAAAAGATAGCACTGATTATAAGGCAAGCCACAATCTCAAAGGGGACTATAAGCAATATAAAGAGTGGCAAGATATTATAGGCGCGGAGAATATGCCGAATAGTCTTGCCGAGTTTCAAGAGTTGAAGTATAATGACAACGGTAAGTTTGAGCAACTGAAAGACTTTAAGGAATATTGTACTGATAACCCAAGAGCAACGCAAGCGGACTATCAGAAAGTAGTTAGATTGAAAGAGGCTGGAATCAAAGGAGAAATACATATTCCGCCATTAGAAATAGAAGATGTCGACAACTTAGAATTTGATGTGTATCATGCAAATGTTGAAAGTGAACATAATGTCACAAGAGAAGAAGCTATTTCGTTTATAAAAAATGCAAAAGTTTCCGCAACAGTATGGAATGGTGAATACGAGAGATATTATAGTGTCGACGGTGCAAGTTATTACAATGTGAAATTAGGGAGTATTAGAACGGCATTCAAATCAATCCAATATAAGGGAGATGCTGAAATAATTAAAGAGGAGATACAAAAATGGAAAGACGAATAGTATATTGTCCATTGTTACAACGCAATATTGATAATTGTGATGACTGTTTCATAATTGCATCTGTAGCTGAAGATAGTTGTCCAGATTCTTATGCGCCGAAGGAACTGTTTGAGATTGAGAATTGGAAAGAAATTTGTAATCAGTGTGAGTACAATTTGATGTATAAATAGCGGTTCGATTTTAATAGCTAAAACAAGGCAGTCAAACGGCTGTCTTTTTTTATACACAAAATTGTCCAGTGATGACCTTAAAACTCACAAAAAATTTACGACCGTCACGTCATATAAACTGTCACCGCCGTGGCAGACACCACCTATAAAAACAAGAGCGGAAAGGAGCAAAACAATGGAATTTTTGAAGCAATTCATTTCAGACGACCTGTATCAATAGATTAAAGAAGATTCAGATGATAATTTAGTC
>JAAVHW010000007.1 GCA_014799525.1 Clostridiales bacterium
TCCGTGATAGGGATCCTGTCCGAGTATAACCACTTTTACGTCTGAATACGCCGTGCATTTGAGCGCATTGAAAATATCGTTCATATCGGGATATATCCTGCGCGAGCGATACTCCTGCGCAAGAAACACGCGCAAAGCCTTGTAGCTTTCGCTCTCAAAATCCTCTTTCAACAGTTCGTCCCAATCGTTTCCTATGTGTACCATATTACCCTCTTTTCTATAAACCCATTATAGCATGAAAATTTTATTGTGCAAGGGTATAGAAGTCGCAATCTTACGCCATACTACTATCAAAAGGCGGAAGCCTTAAAAGGAGTATGAAAAATGGCAAAAACAACAACTACGAGCAAGCAAAACAAAAAGCAAACGACAGACTGTCATTGCACTGAGACAAAGGAAACGGCAAAGTCCAAATCTCCAAAGTCCAGCAAGAACTGCGGTTGCACTGATTGCAAGTAAGAAGCCAAAAATTTACCCCACAAGTTTACCCCACAAAATGTCATTTTGTGGGGACCCCGTTGGGACGTTTGTGGGGACACATGAAAGCCTCGGAAATTTCCGAGGTTTTTATTTTGCGCTTATGTCATCCGTTGCGCCCTATACTTAGCGCATTATTTGACTTCCTGTATCGTCCTTTTTATATTATATATTTATACATATATATTTATATATAATATATACAATAATAAATCATTGAAAAATTTGCTACATTGCTCTATAATACTTTTGCGATTGTTGCAAAGGAGATATTCTATGAGTAATGAATATTGCGTGGATATATGCGGATATGAGGCAAAGCTCCCAATACTGCCCTTGCCCTCGGGAATAAGCATTTGCTTTTTCAATCTGCACGGCAATCAGACTTTGACCGAACACTCGGGAAAACAGCTTGCCGAGCGTGTGCGCGGCTGCGATATAGTTCTCACCGCAGAGTCAAAGGGCTTGCAGCTTGCGCACGTGGTCGCGCGTGAGTTGGGACATGAATATTACGCGGTCTGCCGCAAATCTAAAAAGCTATACATGCAGGACGGCTTGCAGACAAGCGTACAGTCAATCACTACTGGCGAGGTGCAAACGCTTTATCTGAGCAAACACGACGCTGAGCTTATAAAGGGAAAGCGCGTTGCGATTGTGGACGACGTTGTATCCACAGGCGGAAGCCTCAAGGGGCTTGAAGAGATGGTACGTCTTGCAGGCGGCGAGGTTGCGGCAAAGGCATTCGTACTTGCCGAGGGCGACGCAGCGGAGCGCGATGACATAATATATCTTGCAACTATCCCTATTTTGAAAACAGAATAGTTCAACGACACGGCAATTTTGCAATAGGCGATTTTACGATAGAAAGTAGGACAAACGGAAGCAGCTATCTATAGCTCGGCGTGAATGCGCTGTTGCTTGGGGCTATCCGTATAAATGGAGTAACTATGCTTGAACTTCTTATGCCTGCGGGCAATCTCAAAAAACTGCACACCGCTCTGCGCTTTGGGGCGGACGCTGTATACGTGGGCGGCAAGAGCTTTTCCTTGCGCGCGTTTGCGGACAACTTCAGCCGTGACGACCTCGCAGAAGGCGTACGCTATGCGCATAGCCTTGGCAAAAAGGTGTACGTCACCGCAAACATATTCGCAAAGAACTCCGACCTTGATGAAGCTGCGGACTACTTTGTATTTCTTGAAAGCATAGGCGCGGACGCGGTGCTGATATCCGATTTAGGGCTTTTGGCACTGTGCCGCGAGAAAGCGCCGAATCTTACAATACATATCTCCACGCAGGCAAACACGACAAACGCTATGACCGTCAAGTTTTTTGAGAGCCTTGGCGTAAAGCGCGTCGTGCTGTCAAGAGAGTTAGGGCTTGAGGAAATGCGCGAAATTCACGCCGCCGTGCCTGATATGGAGCTTGAGGCGTTTGTACACGGCGCAATGTGCGTGAGCTATAGCGGAAGGTGTCTTTTGTCCTCCTACTTCTCAGAACGCAGCTCAAACCGCGGCGAGTGCGTACAGCCCTGCCGTTGGCAATATAGACTCACCGAGACAGAGCGTGACGTAGCCGTTGACGTTGAAGAGGACGAGCGCGGCACGTACTTTATGAATAGCTGCGATTTGCGCCTGCTCCCAAGACTCCCCGAGCTTGCCGAGGCAGGCATATGCTCGTTCAAGGTTGAAGGGCGCATGAAGAGCGAATACTACGTTGCAACAGTAGCCACGGCTTACCGCCGCGCACTTGACGAATATATAAGGTACGGCGAAATTAAGAACGCCGACAAATACAACGAGTTGCTTGAAACAATCTCCCACCGCGCGTACACCGAAGCGTTTCTTGACGGCGAGAATACGCACACCATATCGCTTGAAAAGGAGCGCACGCAGGAAAAATACAAATTCACCGCAACCGTGCTTTCAGTGGACGGCAATCGCGTAACTGTGGAGATGCGCAACCGCTTCCGTAGCGGCGATACGCTCACCGTGCTATCCCCCGACGAAACAAACGGTATGACCTTTGAAATGGGCGCGATAACCCACTGTGCCGATGACTCTGTCACCGATGACGCCAAGCTCGTACAGCACGTATACAGCTTTGAATGCCCCATTCCGCTCTCCGTCGGAGATATTCTTGTACAATGACAAATACTCGCTATAATAAGCAGTAATATAAAACCTATCAATTCAATATAAAAATTAAGGGCATTGCAATTTGCAATGCCCTTGTTTGTTTTAGCGCTTTTTCTTCTTCTTTTTGCCCTTGTTATTGTTGTTGTAATTCTTGTTTTGATTTGCGGGCTTAGCCACTTCGTGAGTAGGTTCTTCTGTCTTCTCTTCAACAGGCTCTTCAACCACTTCGTTGGTAGGTTCTGCTATCTGTTCTTCAGCCACTTCGTGGATGGGTTCTTCTGTCTGTTCCTCTACAGGTTGCTCCTCTTCGAGCTGTTCTTCTGCAAGGATAGGTTCTTCAGATTGTTCCTCAACAGGCTGCTCATCTGTGGGAAGCTCTTCAAACAAAGGTGTTTCCTCGTTCTCGGTCACTTCCTCAAAGGGCAACTCCTCTACCACTTCGTGGACGGGTTCTTCTGTCTGTTCATCGACAGGTTGCTCCTCTTCGAGCTGTTCTTCTGCAAGGATAGGTTCTTCAGATTGTTCCTCAACAGGCTGCTCATCTGTGGGAAGCTCTTCAAACAAAGATGTTTCCTCGTTCTCAGTCACTTCCTCAAGAGGCAACTCCTCTACCACTTCGTGGACGGGTTCTTCTGTCAATTCCTCAACGGGCTGTTCTTCGTGGCTGAACTCTTCTGCCCATTCCTCTACAGGCTGTTCTTCAGCTACTTCGTGATTGAACTCTTCCGCCTGTTCCTCTACGAACTGCTCATCTACGGGATTCTCTTCGATTGCAGGTTCTTCAGCCTGTACAGGCTCTTCGACCACTTCGTGGACAGGTTCTTCTATCCATTCATCTACAGGCTCTTCGACTACTTCGTCGTTCGCCTCTTCGGTCTGCTCGTCAGTTGTAAGCTCCGTCGTATCGAGGTTTTCAAGCTCCTCCGCTGTCGTCTCCTCAGACGCGTCTGCTTTTACGTCAACGGAATCAAACAGTCTGTCAAACTCCTCGTGCAACTCGTCCGTCGTTTCCTCTGCCTTGTCCTCAGCTTCCGTCTCTTCGGACGTAGCTTCTGTCGGTGCGGTTTCTGCTGTATCAAAGATTGCTTCGTCCGCCTTAGACTCATCCAAAACAGGAGTCAGCGTAAGCGGCTCGCCGTCTTTCATCTTCTTGGATGTTTTTGCACGTATGATTCTGTCGCGAGATACTTCCGTTCTCAAACGAGTTCTTCTTCCGCACTCACGGACTACACCAGCCGCAATCACGAGCAATGTGCCAACTGCGCCCAATATGCTCAACCAGTTTCTAAGGGAGATGACGTTTATGACCGCCATGAGCAGGTTGTTGGATTGCACCCAGCTTGCCTGCGCATAACCAATCATACCGTACGTGGTGTTCATCGGATAGATGTTGATTGCAAGATTGTCGTCATCGTCGATATAAAGACCGATGTTGATGTTTGAGCCGTTGGTTGCTTCCTCGATGAGTCCTTGCAGGTCGTCCTGAACGAGCTCGCCTGCGGAATCAATCACCAAGCGGAGCAATGAAAGCAAGTTGTTGAATACCGGCTTTATTGCAGATTCAGGCAATTGAGCACCATTTGAACCAGTCACAAGGGAGGAAAGCAAGCCAGAGATTGAACTCAAGAAGCTTACGTTTGCTATATCCATCTTGTTGCCGTCCATATCGAGAACGAGCCAGTTTATCGTGCGCTTTACAACGCCGTTTTCAAATACCATCCAGCCCTCTTCGTTGAAGCCGTACTTGACCTCTTTCTCAACGCCGTCTCTATCCATAAGCGTACCCGTATACTTGAACGCTTCAGGACCGTTTTCGGCAAGGAATGCGTCGCGGGTCGCGGGGTCATAAATCTCATAGAGGCAGTTGCCTTCATCTGTGAAGTAGATATTGCCATCCTCGTCCTCTACAGGTTGAGAGTGCATCCAGCCCTCGTTGAGGATAAGGCGCAAAACGACGGGTACTGTCATTCTGCCAGGCATCTGAGCATACAGCAGAAGCGGGTCGTCAAAGGTCTGATAGCCGTCCTGATTGAAGCTGTCAAAGTTCTTGTCAAACAGGTCCTTGACCTTTTTGTTGCTGAAGCCCTCTTTGAGCAGCTCTTCATAACCAGCGTGTGAATACTCATAGTCAAGTATGGACAGCGCGATTATAGGTCTGTGTATGTCGTTGAAGAACGCATAGTCAAAGTCGTTGAGAACGTACGTGTTGTAGATAAACTGATACAGCTCGTACTTTCTTGGCTGCGACTTTGCCATAGGCTCGATAACCTCGGACTTGAGCTCCTCTATGCTCGAATAGTTGTTCAAGTAGGAGAGGAAGCTTGCGTTTATCTCTTCATTGTAGAAGCTTGTTCCAACATACAATCCATTCTCAGGCTCAAACAGGAGTGCGCCCTTATCATTCTCCATACGCTTTGAGAGCGTCTTGTAGGAATAGTCACCATGCTCGGGGTCGCTGTGGTCGTTGAGGTTGCCTGCGAGCACGTTGTACATGATGAAGTCACGGTCAAGCTTTGCGTTCTTTTCTGCTTGAGATTCACCGTTGTAGTACAAATCCTCAACAAACATTGTATTCTGCGTTGCCATTGCGATGATATCCGGCACAATGTAGGTGAGCAACAAGCTGAATACGCAGGTGAGGCACACGAAGGTGATTGCCACTTTTGCGGTCTGACCGCCGATGCTGCTCTTTGACTTCTTTCTCGTGACGATAAGCGTGATGATTGCATACAGAAGTCCGAATACACCGACTACTATCACGCCGATAAAGCACCAGAAGGAGTAGTACGGCGTAAGGTTGTAGGTTTTGACCGCCAATACTGCGGATACTGCAATAATCGGTACGATTGCAAGCACGTGCAACAGGAATGCCACAAGGCTGAATCCCACCGACGTCTTTCTTTGGTCTTTCTTAGTGCGCTCGCTGACAGGGAATGAGTTCTCAATCACATTGCCCTCGTTGTCGCGATTGATAATATCTATATCTTTATACTTTTTCATAATCAGCGCACCTCCTTATCGAAATCTTCTTCAACAGGTAAGACGGTATCCTCCGCCNCTTCAACCACTTCNTGGGTGGATTCTTCTGCCTGCTCCTCAACCACTTCGTGGGTTGACTCTTCAGACTGTTCCTCTACAAACTGCTCTTCCACTACTTCGTTGTTGAACTCTGCTGNTTGTTCCTCGACGGGCTGCTCTTCCACTTCGGAGGCTGGCTCTGCTGGCTGTTCCTCAACCACTTCGTGGGTTGACTCTGCTGGCTGCTCCTCAACAGNCTGTTCTTCAACAACCTCTTGCGCGGGCGCTTCNGCCTTTGCTTGATTGTTGCCCTTTTTCTTTTTGTTTTTCTTTTTCTTGTTCTTNCCGCCCACANGCTCAACAGGCTTCTCTTCCGCCACTTCGACCACTTCGTGGNTTGACTCTTCAGTCTGTTCTTCTACGGGCTGCTCNGCAACNTCGTGGTNNGAGCTCTNCTGNCNGCTCCTCNACCACTTCGTGGGTGAGCTCTTCTGACGNCTGCTCCTCAACAANCTGTTCTTCTACGAGCTGTTCCTCGATAGGNGCATNCTCCGCTGCGACCTCTTCGTCAATCTGCGNAAGNTCCTCTGTTTCNCTCAGTTGCGGTNCGTCTTCTGTGAGTTGAGNTNCCTCNGTCTGAGCCNCCTCGGGTTGAGNTGCCTCGTCAAAATTAAAGTCGGAATCNTCAAGATAGATATCCTCAACTCTTGTATCCTCTTCAACCTTGTCCTCTTCGGTCACGGCTTCGTCCGCCTGCTCTTCAACGCTCTCTTCAGTGAGGCTTACTTCCTCTGTCTGCACAGGCTCGTTTTCCTCTGCGAAGTTGAGCTCGTTTTCAGACGTCNGCTCCTCGATGGGTGCCTGCTCGTTTTCAGTAGGCTGCTCGTCGAATACCTCATCAAANGAGATGGTTTCATCTGCAATCGGAGCTTCCTCGATAGCCTTATCTTCAANNGGNGCTTCCTCTACGGGAGTTTCCTCTGCNGGCGTTTCCTCGACGGGAGCTTCGTTTGTCACTTCNCTCTCTTCAGCCGCGGACAGCTCGTCCACGTCGCCGTTATNTNCAGTAGTAGCTGCGTCGTTTGAAAGCGCGTCCTCTATGAGAAGCTGCTTTCTTTCCTTTCTCGTCATTGCAACGAGNTTTCCTGTAGCATAATCCTCTTCCTTTTGAGCNGCGAGGAAGCTGAGGAAGTAGAACACCACAACCAAGCCTGCAAACAGTGCAAGCATATCACGCAAGGAGTAAAGCGGGAAGTAGGTTGGCTGATAAGACATATTGATTTTGTACTGTTGTACGCTCTTCAAATCCGTAAGTCCAAGTGAAGNAGGATATGCACCAGTGCCAAGGCTGTCGCCGATAAGAACTGAGCCAATCATTGAGCCGTGGACAACTGCCATATATTCTGCGCGCTCCAAGCTTGCATAGTGCTTTGCCGCCGCCCACTTGTAGCCGTCAATCGCCTTGCCATTCATATCATATCTTATATCTTCAAGTTCGATTTCGCTCTCATAGAATTCCCACACAGGCTTGATTGTCGGCGATTGATAGGAATAGAAGCCCTTGAGCAAGTTGACAAGAATTCCCTTGAGGTCAATGTCAATCTCGCCCGTCTCATTGTTGATGAGCGGNATGCTGATGCCAGAGATGTCCAAGCCCTTGTAGCTCNCGCCGTTGAAGTCAACGTCCTTGAGGAAGAGTCCGAGCACCGTGTTGATGATGCCGCTTGAAATGTCAAGATTGAACTTGTCAAGAAGGTTGTTGATACCTACGTTGAGGAATTCGCTTATAGCGTCAAGGTCAAACGTGTANTCGCCAGTTTCGGGGTCGATNGGGTTGTAATCCAAATCAATTTCGATAAGGATATCCTTTTCGGGATTNGTACCCATGCCNCCGTTGCCGTCATCGGTGAACACTGCNATATACAGGTGGTCCTGATATCTGCCAAAAGCGTCATCCGCCTTGTACGCTGCGGTGATATAAATATCGTTGATTGTNTCTGGCTTTCTGTCGGCGAGAACCGCGACGTATTCAATAACAGTGTTCATCAAGCTGTCAATGTCGTCTTTTACAAACATTCCAATCAACTCGCTGAGGCTCATAC
Organism: Clostridiales bacterium; assembly: GCA_014799525.1. GTDB lineage: Bacteria > Bacillota > Clostridia > Christensenellales > CAG-917 > CAG-475. The sequence continues at coordinate 7,733 of JAAVHW010000007.1, forward strand.
CCTCATTGAGCTGTTNGAAAATCTTGCCGAGCGTCTGACTTATGAAACTACCCAATACGCTATCCAAGCCAGTATCGTCCATNATTTTGTCTATATTTATCAGTAAGTAGTCAAACAGAGAGTTGTCACCGAGAAGGTCGGCAACCTTTGCAAGAAGGTCTTCAAGCTCGCTGCTGGTAAGAGANAATCTTTCCTCGTTTTTCGCTTCCTGCATATAAAGCGTGGACATCCACNNGTCAACGTANTTTCCTTCCGCGTCTGGAATGCGTCCCTTGTAGTAGTCATCGCGAGCCTGTTCTGCTCTGAGATACATATCAGCGTAGTACGACGCATATTGTGCGGCAGTTGCATACTGGTCGCCGTTTTGAATCGCGTCCTTTGCCGCGTAGTAGTCTTCGAGAATCTCAACTACGTTTTCAACGCTGAATATATAGCCGTCGGCAAGCATGCCGTTGTCGTTGTACACGCCCTTGCCGTAAACGCCGTCAATAAACTTGTACGCGCTGCCCGTCTTTGCAGGGTCGCTGTTCACGTTCCACTGCCATCCGGTTGGCATAAGGTCTTTTGCGTACCACACGAACATCTTCTCGTTCGTGCTTGTAACTCTGTAGATGTAGAAGTAATGCGAATATACTTTGCCGTTTATGACAAGCTCACCCTTTTCGTTCGGCTCAAGACAAACCTCTACGCCGTCGTTCTCCTTCTTGCCGTCGCCCGTTATCATGTTCTTGCCGCCAGCAGGGTCGCAAGCAAGCTTGGGGAAGCCCGTCTTTTCGTCTCTTACATAGCTGATGTCTATGCCCTCGTTGCCGTCGTCATCGATGATGTTGTTGTATCTTACAGGCTTATTGCTGATGTTTCCTGCGACGCCGCTTCTGTTGCCGCCCTCCATACCAACGTTGTAGACCTTTTGGATAAGCTCCGTCTGCTCGTTGAGGCTTTCAGCAAGTCCCAGTCCCTTCTTCGAGGAAACGGTGCGATAGTACGACAACTGCGTCTTGTAGTCTGAAACCGTAACTCCGCTTGGCGCACTGGCAGCAATATCGTCTATCTTCGCGCTGAACACTGCGTCCATTACGAACATTCCACCAAGCATCACCACTAAGCACAGCGCAACAACGGAGAGTGCTCTTGTGCGGCGGCTCTTGACGACTTTGCCGAGTATTGCGTGGACGATGGTGATGAACATCCATATGCCGAACGCAATATATACGCCGAACAACGCAGGCGAGGTAAACAAGATGTTGATGTCGTAGAAGAACCCCAATTGCGATGCAAAATCGGTCGTGCCCGTAAACGGGTCATTGCCGATGAACTTGATTGCGGCAAGGAATACCGCAACGAAGAACAGCGGGAGGCCCAAACAATATAATACGATTTTGAGCGTACGGTACTGTTTGACCTTTCTTAACTGTCTGTCTTGACTCATAACTTACTCCTTTCTTCGCACATACGCATACGCGCGTGTGCGTACCCTTACTAGTATTTATTATGTTACCACATTCCAGTTTATATTTCAATAGAAAATTTGATTCATTTTTCAATGAATTTATACAANTTTTTCAAAATCGAACAAATTGTTGCAAAATATACTCCTTTTCCCCTGCAANATTTGTATGCGACGACNGCNTTTCTTCAGNCGATAATATTTTTTATGCGAAAATTAGCAAATCTTATTTACTCACAGTGCCAAGGTGGTGTATATTTTTAGTATTATAAGAGGGAGACAAAATCAAGGAGGCAGATATGTCATATATCAGCGAAGTTATCGCTAAGACCGAACAAAAAAATGCAGACCAAAAAGAGTTTTTGCAGACCGTAAAGGAAGTCCTCGGCTCTCTCGCGCCCGCCGTGGAGGAAAACGAGGCAACCTATCGCAAATACTGCATACTGGAAAGAATGGTAGAGCCCGACAGACAAATTATGTTCCGCGTGCCATGGATGGACGACAATGGCGTATATCACGTCAACCGCGGCTATCGCGTGCAGTTTAACGGCGCAATCGGACCTTATAAGGGCGGACTGCGCTTTCAGCCGAACGTAAACCTTTCAATCATCAAATTCCTTGCATTCGAGCAGACCTTCAAAAACTCGCTCACNACTCTGCCTATGGGCGGCGGCAAGGGCGGAAGCGACTTCGACCCAAGAGGCAAAAGCGACGACGANATTATGCGCTTCTGCCAATCCTTTATGAACGAGCTTTACCGTCATATCGGCGCGGATTTGGACGTTCCNGCAGGCGATATGGGCGTAGGCGGCAGAGAAATAGGCTATCTGTTTGGTCAATATAAAAAAATCCGCAACGGCTTTGAAAACGGAGTGCTGACGGGCAAGGGCTTGTCCTATGGCGGAAGCCTTATCCGTCCCGAGGCTACGGGCTACGGCGCGGCATACTTCCTCGAGGAGATAATGAAGCACCAAAACGACACCATTGAGGGCAAAACCTTCTGTCTGTCCGGCTACGGCAACGTGGCATGGGGCGTTGCNAAAAAGATATCCGAGCTTGGCGGAAAGGTTCTCACCATATCGGGCAGCGACGGCTACGTCTACGACAAGGACGGCATAAGCGGCGAAAAGGTTGACTTTATGGAGAANATGCTCTCCCTCAACTCGCAGGGACAGAGTGCNCTCAAGGCATACGTTGAAAAGTTTGGCGGCACCTTCCACAAGGGTAAAAAGCCGTGGGGCAACGTCAANGCNGACGTGTATATGCCCTGCGCAACGCAAAACGAAATTGATATCGAGGACGCAAAGAAGTCTGTTGAGCGCGGAGTGAAATATCTNTGCGAGGTTTCAAATATGCCAACCTCNAACGAAGCGCTTGACTACTTCATGGAGCACGGCNTAATCGTCGCTCCTTCAAAGGCGGCAAACGCGGGCGGCGTGGCGGTCAGCGGACTTGAAATGTCGCAAAACAGCCAGCGCATAAGCTGGTCGGCAGAAAAAGTGGACGAGATGCTCAAGGAAATTATGAAGAACATTCACGAGAATATCGTGCANACTCTTGAGCACTATCACCTGCCCTACAACCTCATTCAGGGCGCAAACCTCGCAGGCTTCAAGAAGGTTGCGGACGCAATGCTTGCACAAGGCGTGTATTGATTTTAAGAAAAAATATTGCAAACGACCGCGTGTCTTACGACATGGCGGTCGTTTTCTTTTTATGCCAAATCGAGGGTTCTTTTGTCGATTTTGTACGAATAAACACTTAATTATGCTGCTTTAGCTTATAAACTGCTCGCTATGTCAATAATGCAAAACGTGAAAATAGACGAGCTTACAAAAGTATTAAAGCAAACCTTTGTTGACAGTGACGACTTAAAGTGCAGAGAGCTGACAGTCGCAAACAAGCGCTGCCTCTTCTCCTATATTGACGGAGGCACGGACAAGCTTTTGCTTGAGCAGAATATAATATCGCCGCTTAGCAANGCGGCAAGTCTTGAGCCGCCCTATCTCGACTCACTCACCGAAACTACGCTTTACTCCGAGGAGATTACGGTGCTTCCGCTATCCAACTCCGCAGGCGCGATTGCCGAGGGAGACGTTGCGTTTTTCATTGAGGACGACGACAGCGCCTATATCTTTTCTTTGCGCAAGCCCGAAAAGCGTTCCGTAACGGAGCCTCCGACCGCGAGCGTGCTAAAAGGTCCGCGCGAGGGATTTATTGAGGAATTAAAGACCAACCTATCCCTCATCCGCCGCCGTCTGAAAACTCCCGACCTCTCCGTAAAGTTCTTTCAAGTGGGCAGATACTCCACAACCACCGTCGCCGTTTTGCACGTACACGGAATTGCCGACAAGCATATCGTTGACGAAATATGCGACAAAATCAGTCGGATAGACGTAGACGGAGTTATCGACAGCGCGTATATAACTTCCTTTATACAGTCAAAGAAAAACTCCTTTTTCCTGCAAACTGGCACGACGGAAAAGCCCGACGTTGCCGAGGCGAAGCTGCTTGAGGGGCGCATAGTCATACTCGTTGACGGCTCGCCTATCGCAATAACTCTGCCCTATCTCGTGTTTGAGGACGTTCAGGACGGCTACGACTACTATTCAGGCGATTGGCGCGCGTCCATGATAAGAATGTTCCGAATCATAGGCGCACTGCTCACAATATTCCTGCCAGGGGCGTACATTGCGCTTCAGACCTACCACTTCCAGCTGCTGCCGCTAAAATTTCTTATGACGCTTATGGCGGCTACGACTGGAATTCCATTCCCGCCCGCGCTTGAAATGCTACTCGTTTTAGTTCTTTTCGAGGTGCTAAACCAAGCGTCAATACGTATGCCGCGCTACCTCGGAATATCGCTATCCGTCGTCGGCGCAATCGTACTCGGCGATACGGCGGTGAAATCGGGGCTTATATCCTCGCCGTCCGTACTCGTGATAGCGCTGTCGGCAATAGGCATATTCTGCGTTCCCGACCAAGTTGGCACGCTATCCATTTTAAGATTGATATTCCTATGCATAAGCGCGGTTACAGGCTTTGTCGGCATGATTATTCTCGCGCTCGTGATAGTGGCGTATCTGGCAGGGCTTGAAAACTTCGGCACGCCCTACCTCGCGCCGTACGCACCCCGTATCAACCCCGACCTGCAAGACGGAATGCTCAAGAGCGGCAACTCGTCTATGGAACGAAGGCCGTACTCCATTCCCACTCCAAACCGTACGCGCATAAAGAAGAACGCGCGCCCCTAAGCCTATGAAACATACAACCATACAACACGGTCTATACAAAAATCTCCCCGACGGCACGATATACAACAGCCAAGCCGCCACGTTGATATTCGCGCTCGGCGTAGCGTTTAAGATATCCGCCGCCCCAGGAATACTTTCGCAGTATTACGGCTCGTCCACACTTTGGGCGTATATGCTGCTGTCCGTATTCGACCTCATCTCCCTATTTGCGATATTCGCGTTTGTGCGTATGCGCGGCGACGGACTTTTGCGCACAACGGGCAGCAAGCTATACAAGCTCTGCTGCGGCGTTGCGGCGATATGGTTTATCGCAAAAGGCACGTTCTATTTCTGCTACTGCTCGTCATATCTCACTCACGAGCTGTTCGCAGGCGTAGAGCCATCCATTTTCTATCTTCTCCTGCTCGCGCCCATTACGTATATGGGCATAAAGGGAGCGCGCTCAATCTCGCGTACGTGCGAAATTTTCGTGCCCGTATTTTTCGCCTTCATCCTATTCAATCTCGTATTTCTCGAAACGGATTTGGATATAGGGCGCAATCTNCCCATATTCNCCGTTGAGCCAAAGGACTTCTTTTCGGAGCTGTTCCGCTATGGCATATGGCTCGGNGANGCGCTTCCGTTTGCATTCCTGCGCATAAAGAACAAGCGTATGCCCTATCTGACTATGGGTATTTCCGTCACGTATGCGCTCATAAATATCGTCGTATTCCTCGGCGTGGCAATATACGGCGANGCGCTCAAAACCGTATCCGACCTGCTCATCCATATTGCAATATTCAATCAGCTTTCAATGGATATAGGGCGCGTTGAGTGGACGAATCTGTTTGCCGTCGTTGCGCTGTCAATACTGTCNTTGTCNTTCATNTTCTTTGGCTGCACTGCCGCGACCGACCGCGCAATCGGCTTCACACTGCCAGCCAAGATAATATATCCTATCGTNGTTGCCGTCGTATCTCTTGCAACTCGCTCAACTCAGATTATATCCAAATTTGCAATCGGNTGGATAGGCTTTGTNATGTTTGCGCTCGCGCTTGCCCTTCCTATTGCCATGCTTGCAAATCTCGCATACACCAAAAGAAAGCTCGCTGGCATATACAACTGCCTTGACGATGAATANATGCCTCATCCGCCGCTGCGCCCGTCCGCGCCTGACAGTCTTGCGGACAATATCCTCGTAGGTATGAAAGACGAAGCGGAAGCCACGCAGACCGTCATGCAAAACGGAATGCTNCAGCCCAACACGGAGGACGCTTCGCGNCANTGATTCNTGCGTCTTNCACTGAATAACNAAATANACAAAAACNGNCTTGACACCCCCTATTATTTTGGAGAAATAACAATGAAAAAGCTAAAGCTATCGTCATATTTTCTTCGCACAAAATGGTTTGTGATACTCATAATTGCAATTGTGCTTATCATTTTCGGGCGCACCGTGGACAGTCCCGCNCTCACCAAAACCGCAATCGTNCTCGGCTGCGGCATAGACTTTTCGGAGGAGCAGAACGAGTTTATCGTCACCACNCAATCTATAAACATGGCTTCGTCATCCATGGAATCGAGNGGNCAAACCACGTATGAAACCTATACCTGCAACGGNAAAACCATATCCTCGGCNTTGGACGATATTTCGCGNAAAATGGGTTTAACAATGTCACTTTCGCANTGTAANGTGCTGTTTGTGTCAAAATCCGCNCTTGGGCTTGATATACTNCAGCTCATTGACCCNCTGACGAGAATGTACGCTCTGCCNGAGCANGCCGTTGTCGTCACCGCCGACAGAAGNCCAAAGGATATACTCGCGCTGCAGATTGGCACGACGATAAGCTCGCCCTATTATTTGCAGCTTGCCCTCACCAACAAGGAAGGCACTGACGCGATGATACGCACCACAATCAAGGACCTNATGGCGCGCACGCTGTCGCGAAGTCAAGCTACGGCAATCCCCTACGCCACCGCCACGCTTATGTCCGACCAGCCNGCAGACTCAACCACGCGCTATGAGGAAAGATATGAGATTGACCTAAAGCAAGCGCTCGTTTTCAACAAGACTGCAACGCATATTTTGGACAAAGAACCGTCCGANGTGCTTGCGCTTTATATCTCGCAATCNGCCTACGGCGCAGTGAACTACACCTTTGAGGACGGCGGAACGGTTGACTTTAGCATACTTGAAAAAAGCGTTGACACCAAAGCCAAGGGCAGAAATATCGAAGCCACGATAGANCTCACGGTTGAGCTGCTTGACGTACAGTTTATAGAGTCCGACAAGGTGTTGTCGGGTGCGGACGAGGTCATTCTGCTCGCGGCAGAAAATTTGGGNAAGGAGNTATCCGAAAGACTTGTCGCACTTTTTGAGCTGTCAAAGGAGCTGAATATAGACTTCCTTGGGCTGCAAGCAAAGGCGTATCAGTCCGTAGGACGAAACCTCGAGGACGACTGCCTAAAGACGCTTTCATTCAATCCGACAGTAAAACTGTCCGTCAAGGAAACGTCGTAACNGNGCAAAGACAGTAGGCTCTTAATATCNAANAGCAAGAAACACCGCTTATCGGCAATTTCAAAACAGANGNTTTATATTGCGCTTTTGCACNATTAAACTTNGNGTTNTGCAATATTGCCGTNCNNAGCGGTGNTATTTGCANTTTGAATAAATCCTTGTTGTAACCTATTTTCACATAAGTGGAATAAGATACTTTGAGGTGTTTTATGGATTTTACAATGCCCGATGAAAACGCTATGGAGCTTATGAGGCGCGAGTTTGAAAAACTACATATTGACACGGCGGCAAAGACGCTTTGCGCAAATTCCGCCCACTCTTTTCAAANCTCAGCCCAATCCTTTCAAATAGGTTTATTTTTAATTCTTTACTTTATGAAGTTCTTAGAGTATAATAGGTACTATGGAATTGGAATTCTTAACCGCGACAGAGGTCTGGGAAGGCTTCGACCCGACGTCTGCGCTTTCAGAAAGCTCAATAATATCAACTGATACGGCTGACGGCATAACCTGCTCAAAGCTTATGTTCACCGCGGAGGAAACCGCCTCTGGTGCTATTCGCGCCTGTGCGGAGGTTCACTATGAAAGCCACGGCGAGGAAGAAAAGGCTCGCGCGGCAATACTTCTGCTTGCGTCCTATCCTCAAAAGAACTATAGCGACATAATCCGCGTGCTCGTCAAGCACGGCTATGCAGTGTGCCTTCTTGACTACTGCGGCGCCGTACTCAAGGGTGATGGCAAGACGACGTTCCCATCCGATTTGAGTTACGCCGCTTATCCCGAATGCAACCAGAGGCTGAACACCGTGCTCGACAGCGCGAGAAATACGCCTTGGTTTGTTTGGAGCAAGCTCGCCCGCCGCACGCTCACCCTTATGAGTACGATGAAGATAATCGACTCCAAGCGTATAGGCGTCATGGGCATCGGCGAGGGCGCGCATATCGCGTGGCAGGTTGCGGCTATGGACAATCGCGTGAGGGCGTTCGTCTCTATTGGCGGAACGGGATATCTGTGGGCTTTGGACAAGCCGCGCTTTGCACTTGGCAGCGTTCCCACAACCGACGAGGACAGAACCTTCTCTGCCGGTATCGGTGCTGAAACGTACGCGAAGTTTGTGCAGTGCCCCACTCTTTTGATTACGACAAGGTCATCTCAGACCTCCGACGTAGATAGAGCGGGCGAAATTCTTTCCTTCGTCAAATCGGAGCGCAAACAGCTTCTCATCACAAATACGCACGGCACACAAATTACGAGGTCAGTGCTTCGCGCAATGCTCGGCTGGCTTCGCCGCAGCTTCTCCGCTGAAAGCAAAACGGAGGCTGTGCCAGCACCAACGACCACGTTTGAAATCATCGACGACCAGCTTTATCTCCGTATGCACACGGGCTCAGAGGCTACGTCTCGCGAAATTTACATCTGCTACGGCGAAACACTCTCAAGCGCGCGCCACTGGATTAAGCTAAGCAACCTGCAAAAGCTCAACACTCATTATTATAGCGCGTCAGTTCCCGTCTACGACATACACGAGCTTATCGTCGCCTATTCCACAATTACATATCCCGACGGCAACGTCGTGTCCACTCCCGTCATAGGCATCGTCCCCGCAAAGCAGGGTATGCCGATAAACAACGCTGTGAGAGTTGCCTCACGCGTGGTGTACGACGGAAGCATGGGGCTTGGCGGATTTATATGCATGACGGACGACGCAGTTGTCGAGGACAATATCGTCGTTCAGCAGGACGGCCCGTTTGACATCAAGGGTATCACCGCAAAGAGAGGCGGACTGTATCTATATCGCAGTGCGGCGGAGCTTTCGTCTATGAGCAAGTTTGCCACTCTGCACTTTGACGCATACTCCCCTGAAAAACGCGAGATATCCATATCCATGTACAGCTATCCCGATTTCAAACGCTACACCGCGTATACGGAGCTTGAGGGCGGCGAATTCTGGCAGAAGGTACTCCTTCAGAACGCCGACTTCAAGAGCGACGAGGGCAGAACACTCTCACGCTTCGACGCAATGAAGGTCATTGCGATTGCGGACGTACAGGGCGTTATCTTCAACAACTTTATGTGGATTTAGATATAATTTCAATTTCCGCAATATACTTTGAATATGCAAGACTTTGAACCTGTGGAGCTTCCATCAAAAACCCCACGCCGTGCTATCATCGCGGCAGTGAGCGTACTGCTTGTCATAATACTTGCAGTTGCGTCCGCTCTGCTTGTGAGGTACTATGTCGTCACGACGTATATCGTAGACGGCATTTCTATGTATCCGACTCTTGACGGCGGCGACGGTCCAAACACCGAGTTCCCCACTTCAACGGAAGAAGCGGAGCGTATGTTAAGCAACGGAGAAACCCTGTATCTCAACAAGCTCGCAAACGTCAAGCGCGGCGATATAATCGTATTCGTTGCGCCAAGCGACTGGAATATAACCGACGGACACGGCAATTCGTCCTCGCTTGTAAAGCGCGTGATAGCAGTCGGCGGCGACCGCTTGGAATTCAAAAACGGCAACGAGGTTTACGTCAACGGACAGCTTCTTGACGAACCGTATATAAACCCCGACAACGAAAAGCCCTATCCCGATTTCGATACGGTCATAGCGGAGGGATATGTGTTCTGCATGGGTGACAACCGCTCTCACTCTACAGACTGCCGCGAGCACGGCGCAATCCCGCTAAGCTGCGTAGTTGGAAAATGCTTTTTGATAAAGGGCATGAACGGAAAGCTGCGCACCTGCAAATAGCATATCGATGTGCGCATAAGCTACAACAAAATATAAGCACCATTCAAAATCCGCTAAAACGCGGATTTTATCATATAAATTTGTATACGTAAAGGGCTAAATCTGAAAACTCGGTTCATTTTGTCAGCTTATTACACTTTCCAAGTAACACGGTTTAATTTCAATTATTTTAAGAGTAACGGCAAAAAATTTCAAAGTAACAGCCATACTACTATCGAAAAATCTCGACTTATGCTATAAATATTGTAGACGTTAGGCGAGGTGACAATATGCAGTTTAACGAAAAGCTAAAATCACTCAGAACCAAAAAAGGCATTTCACAGGCGGAGCTTGCAAAAAATATTTTTTTGAGTAGAAGCGCAGTAGCCAAATGGGAAAACGGACTGGGACTCCCAAGCGAGGAATCTCTGAAGCTGCTTGCGGAATATTTTGACGTATCCATATCAGATTTGCAATCAGACCCCATAGGGGAAGATATTGTTATTCAAAAAAATAGCAAGCTGTCCAAACAAAAAATATTAATAACGATTTTAGCCGTGTTTTTGGTAATAGCTGCGGTATTATCCGCTGTGTTTATTTCGCTTAACTCTACAGTACATGACGAATACCATGTGCCTCCCACCGAGCAGCTCAGCCCAGGGCGCGGACTTATGTTTACCACAGAAAAAACCGTGTCGGGATATTTAAGCCGTTTTGAGAACAGCGACTTATCACCGAACAAAGTGTTTTCGCCAAGCAGAACGTTCATATTGCCGAATTTACCGGACGACTATCCGCAAATCACCCTTCCGAAGCTGGTGATGGAATCCGCAATCAAAGCGGACGGTACTGCTGTTTATGAAGAAATCAGATATGACGCGCTCACGTTCTATGCAACCGAAGGCATAAAGATTACATGTAGTTCGGGCGATGGCTGGAGAATTTATATCAACTTAGAAAACCCTCATCAAGCTGAACTCACAGGTTTTGTCAACATAAAATACGGCAATGAAATTTTATCTATAAAACTTTTAAAAGTACCCACCCCAGTCGAGTCTGTAAAAATACAACTGCGCGACAGTCACAAGCAACCGAAGGACTGGATAGGACTTACAGAGCAAGATTATATTTATACTGACGTATTACCCTATGGCGCAACATATAGCGATTATTCTTACACCATAGAAAAAATAGAAAGACCCGACGGCAGTCTGTACTCGGGCGACCTATCACAATACGTCGAAATTGACGACTATACTATCAAGCCGACAGTGCTTATAGAACCAGATTCCAAAATCTATATATACGCAACTACCAACGTTGAGCATGTAAAAAGCAATACCCTTGTTATACGGGTAACGCGAATACCCATATCTTCTATTCATTTTATATCCGCAGGCTATAAAAGCTATATAACAGCAGGCGAAAGCGAAAAGCTGTTTCTCGAGGTATTCCCTTCAAATGCAACGACGAACTTACTAAATGAACATCTTGACATAACATTGCTCACTCCCGATATAGCAACTTTGGTATATACTGATAACGGCTGGGTGCTTACCGCTTCAAGCGACTACGCGGCGGTATACCAACAAATAAAAGTTCAAATATCTGCTCCAAACGATGGCTATTCTAAAATCTTTGAATGGACAATCGACCCTATACCCATCGAAAAAATGACAATCATAAACGCCGAAACAAATGCCGAGCTTGACAAAATAACATATCTTTACCGTGGAGATACTTTGAAGCTTAATGCGGTTATTTATCCCGAGAATGCTTCGGTAGGACACGTAACCTATCATGATTTCTCAGAAACCACCAATTACGGAGCGTATATATCCATATCGGATGATGGCTTGCTTACAGTATCCGACAATGCGCCTTTTAATATGGAAATTGATTTATATGTAGTGTCTGGACGCAAAAGTTCAAAAGCGTATAGAATCGTTATTAAACAGAGGCAAGTCGAAACTGTCACAATCAGTTATGAAACCGAGTTCGTTGAAATAGGAACGATATTCACCTTTTCTGTATCCTATATTCCGTTGGATGCGGATGTTACATCGAATCGATGTATGCTTGTAGAAGACGTAGTCGGCATATATATTTCGGCAAACCGTGTATATGTTTCACCCGATGCCGTAGTAGGAAGCAAGTTTCGAGTTGTATGCTATTATAACGGAATTGAAAGTAACATTCTTGAATTTACTGTAGTAGAAAGCACAGAGTGAAATTGGATAATATACGCAAATAATGATTTTATATTATCAATTTATAAATATTA
>JAAVHW010000008.1 GCA_014799525.1 Clostridiales bacterium
GGCAAGGATACGTACCTTGACGAGGATGGAAATAGCGTCCTGTACAACGGACCGTCTCAGCGCTATACGCAAGCTCCGGAAGTGATGAAGGAGATTCTTGAAACGAGCAGATACGCATTCGGTTCAAAGTATGACGAGCAGTACAGCCACGAAGAGAAGTTTGAGGGCATACTCTACACGATACAAAACGGCGAGTACGTGCCAATCAACGAGATTGAAACAAGACTTAAATCCGCGAACTACAGAGAAATCTGGAATACGGACACATTCAAGAACTTCACAGGTCTCATGTATGTTGTCGATAAGGACAGCAGATACGTGCCTATGTACAGACAGCAGCTCGAGGGCTTCACTGGCGAGGGCAACGTGCAGTACAGAGAGGTTACGGAGTCCGATGATACAACTACAAATAGCGGATTCGTGACTGTTTCGGACACTGTAAAGCTTGAGATAATCACCGTTGACGGTAAGAACTACGTTGCAATCGATACAAACGGCAACGGCTACACGGATATGGACGAGGCGGATGAATTCCATGGCGTAACCGTGTACACGATGAAGCACGACTTCACGCAGTACGTATCGGCACTTGACATCAACCTCAATCAGCTCCTCAACGGCAGCGGCACGACGAACATCCTCGATATGCTCGGCGGATTGCAGACTGTTGAGCTTGGCGCAAGCCTCGATATCACGCTCACCGCGCGCGACATAATCAACTGGACGAACCAGATGACGGAGTTCATCGGTGACGAGAACATAACCGAATATCTGTACTTCCTCATCGCTTCGCTTGAAAACGAGGCAGAGTTCAACGGCGAGATTTCCTTCCGCGGCACTGTGAAGGCGTATCTCAACATAGCAAGCGTGCTTGGCTTCATAGCAAACGGTGGCTCTATTGTGGATATGCTTGAGGGCGCGACGATTTACGTTGAGCTTGAATACAAGACGACTCTGCACCCAGAAGGCACCGCAACCGCACGTCTGTGGGTGGAGGTAAATGACGGCAAGCTCAACCTGTACGTAGACGTCAACGACCTTGGCGACCTTATCGGATGGGGTGACTTCTTCTCCTACGGCGCAATTGAGGGCATTGACCTTGCAGCGTTGTTTGGAACAGGCAGCACGGCATCTGTTGAAGCGGGCGTAGCGGCAACGGCTGACGAGGACGTAAACTACGGCATAATGCCCGAAAATATTTGGGGCATCATCGATATGCTCATCGGCAGACTGCTGTTTGCAAGAGACTTCCTCACAATAGGACTCAGAGAGGATTTGGTTGCGAGAATTTTCGCAAGCCTGTCCAGCATAGACCCAGCTCTTGCAGAAAGCCTCAGCTTGTTCCTGCCTGGCATGTACACGTCAAACGGCGTTGACACAAGCGGTATCACGTTTGACCTCAGCGGCAATGCACCCAAGTTCAACCTTAACATCGGCTTCAAGGTTGGCAAGACGGATTACATGACCGTTGAAAAGTACAATAAGTTGTACGGCGCAAACGGCAAGTACGTTGAAAGCGGCGTAACCGGTGCAAACTGGGCGGACGTAACGGGCGGCGTAACCTACATCCTTGAGGACGGCAATTACGTGCTTGGCGGTGACGCAACGACAAATCAATCTGATACGTACGTGCTTGTATCTACTGAACAGTACGCACTCGTATCCTACGCATATCCGAAGTGGACTGGCACAACCTACGACCTCGTTGACGCAAGCAGACTTGTATTCAGCGAGCATACGGGTGCTGGCAAGGGACTTTACCTGTCGCTTGGCGACTTCAGACTGTCCGCATCGATTGACGGTATCTACGTCAAGCTCAACAAGGACTTCTCTGAAAACCTTATTGACAAGATGGATGCAGACGGTGACGGCAAGCTTGATGAGTACGTCCGCGTTCAGGACCTCAAGGCAACGCTGTCCATGAGCATTGACGTATCCTTGTACGGAAGCGGCAAAGCGGACAACAACACGATAGACTTGAGCGAGCTTATCCAGCTCCTGTTGCCTGGCGACGAAGCGAACAGTGCAAAGCTTATGCTGAACATTGTCAACGAAGTCGGTAATCAGAACGGCGCATACCTCAAGCTCGACCTTGTGGCGACGGTTGACCTCAGCGGCGCAGAGCCCGCGCTCAACCTCATGCTTGAGCTTGTCAAGTACAATGCAAACGGAAGCTCAAAGACCTTGCTTGGCGTGTATCTGCTTGAGGACGTCGTGTACGTTGACCTCAGCGGCATACTTGGCGCGGCGGCAAAGATTAAGCTTGAAGGCGTAAGCCTTGGCGCACTGCTCAAGGAGCCTCTTGGCGGCGTGTTTGACAAGATTGGCATAGACGGCATGTTTGCTGGCGCAGGCGAAGCAAGCACTGCGGCAGAGGCGGAGATGGAAACGCTCAACGGCTTGAGAAAGAACTGGCCGTACCTCATGCTTATGTTCAATCCGCGCAGACTGCTGTTGCAGCTCAACGCAGATTTGATAAACGTCATTTACAGAAAGATACTGTCCTTGCGTGGCGCGGCTCAGAAGAACTTCATTCCTGACCTCGGCGACCTGTTGCTCAACATTGGCACGGACGACGATGACCACACGACGATAAGCCTCAACCTGCGCCTTAGCGACGCACTGTATATGACGCTTGACTTGCCATTCCCGAGCGTCGACAAGACTGTGGATACAAGCAAGATATCCGACCATCTCGGAAATACAAACGACTTTATCAAGGTCGGCACACTTGACCTTGAGGGACTTATCAACGGCGACCCCGACGCAGACCTCATGGGTATGCTTGACTTGCCGCAGATTGGNGTAAGCCTCGATATGGAAATTCAGATTTCCTCAAAGGGCTATGAGCCAGGCACNNCAAACTACAACGACAGCTTTGCATACTGGTTGAGCCACAACCTGCTTGGCAACCTGCTTGACGGCACGGGTGCGTTTGGCTACTGGACTCCGATAACCTCGCTTGACGGTGAGTACGGACTCAAGACCTACAAGGGCAAGATTTACACCTATGACAGCGNAACGAAGTCCTACGTCGTGACGGACGAAGATATGTCAAACAAGACGACAGCGGATTTGAACAAGTATTATCGCTACGTCATGAGCAATCTCAACTTCCGCTTTGGCACGAATACGGAGAGCATCAGACTTAGCATTTCGCTGCAGGCAAACATCAACCTCGGTGCNCTTATCCTCTACGGAATTGGCGGCATCCTGTACAGCGACCTGTCNGTTCAGGTTGGCATTGGNGACCCGCTCAANACGCAGATGATAAACATCTACTACCTCGGCTCGACAGGTCTTGCACGTAACAGCTTGGGCAAGATTGAAGTGACCAAGGGTGGCGACATATTCAGTGACGCACTGTATATTGACGCTACGGGTATCGGTCTTGGCAAGATTAAGTTCCAGGGCATGGCAGGTATACTTGGCGCAACCTCGACAAGTGCGGANGCAGTTGCAGCATCCGACAGCGCAACGGTNGCNGCTGCGGCNGTTACGGCGGCGGACGCGGCAACNGAGCTCTTCCTCAACGTCGATATTGAAAACGGCAGACTTGGTATCTCCTTCGANAAGGGANTNNTNACNACGCTGTTCAATATGCTTGGCGTGGAGCTTGGCTTNGAATTGCCCGACATCAAGCACGCTGCGGTGGCTATAAACTTTGGCGAGCAGCAGGGACTTGACGCAATCAATATCTCTGCCGACCTCGATAGCGTGGGTACGTCTATCGGCATCAACATCTCCAACATCGGTTTGGCAATCGGCGAAGGCTTCTTCGATACGTCAAAGCTTGTAGAGGAGGTCAAGGTTGGCTACGCTGGACTTACGATGTCGCAGACGGCAGGTATGATGTCACTCATTCAGAACGCGCTTGACTCGTTGAACCTCAACGCGAGCATCGAGATTTACAACCACGTNTGGGAAGTGCTTATCGGTTCAGGTAACGCAACTTGGCAGCAGAGNAAGAACGCTGGTCGTGTTCANGTCATGAAGTCCAACTCCAAGATTTCGCTCACAACCAAGAAGNTTTACGAAAATGCCAACACGGCGGAAGCTGGTAAGTATAAGAATCCGAGCTATCACTTGAGAATAGACTTGANCGAGTCTGCAAGCTCGACAAGACTTAAAGAGGATATGTCGCTCAACGTAATCGTCGGCGGTAACAAGATATTCATCAGACAAATCGCAATTACGATGAGTGGTTTGGCTGACACTGCTGCTGGTTTGGTTAGCGACCTTAAGAAGATATTGAACTTCTTCGACCTTGGACAGATTCTCAACTTCGTAAGCGGCACTGACGGTGACGACAGCAAGTATTTCTATCCNGAACAGGCGGCGGACAAGGACGCACAGATTGCAGGATACAACAGCGAGCTTTCTTCTACGGAAAGCGGCTGGAACAGNGACAAGTCGTCCTACTCCTANAAGGCGAATCTCACGGGACTTATCAAGAACGTCAACGTGGACGTGTTCAACAACAAGAANTANCTCCCGTACTATGCTGGTATGAGTGCGCTTTCGCGTAACGCAGGTCTTATCACGCTCAACCTNGAGTTTGACAGTGATGCNTTCAACGAGTTGATGATTATGATTGACTGCGTGTTGCTCAACCTCATGCTCAACATGAACATCCACGACAACGACCCGTTGAGAGCAAGTGACTCTAACGCTACGAAGAACAACTCGTACTTTATCGATATAACGAAGTACACTCTTAACAATACGAACTCGACAGAAGCAGGTGAGGGTACAGACAAAGCGCTNAACTTCTTGAGCCTTGCTACTGCAAAGGACGTGCTTACAGAGTTTGACAATAATTACGTCACGAAGGGTAAGTCCACTCAAGAAAAGGTCAACTTCCTTGAGCCGTACATCCGCAGCTTGCCCTACACGCTCATCAAGTGGTTGTTGCGTGACCTCGCGTTCAACGCTTTGAGTACGGTTGGTNNAACCACCACTGGTGCATTGAACATTTGGGGCGGTGCAGGTAGAGACCTTTGGGACGATACGTTCCTGACAGTATTCTTCGGCGCAACGCACTACAGCCTTGAGTCTGCAATCAGCCCGAGTGTCACCGACTTGTCAAGACTTATCGGCGGTATCTTGCCGTTGCCATTCTCGCACGGAAAGGTCAACCCGAACGTGAACATCTACATCGACCTTATGCCGAAAAACAGCGAGTATGGACTTAGCGACGCATACACNATGCACCCAGGCATACAGTCAATTGAGTTCTACATCAACGGCAAGAAGAACGGCGCAGGCACGGGTGTGACCTACACTACGGCAAGCAGAACGGCGCTTTCACTCTCTGCAAACGACTACGGCACGGCAAATGCAACGAGTGCGGATAATATCCAGCAAAACAGCGGCACGACAAACAACACCGCGGGCGGAGCATGGGACTTCTTCTTCCTGCGTCTCACGCCGTATGGAAACCTCAACAGCGANGTCACAAATACGATGATAGGCTTTGACGACGCNGCAGAAGCGAGTGCAATAGGCAATACGCCGCCATCGGAAATTGAGATAACCGACCCGTCAACGCGTCAAGGTATAGCGAAGTACAACGACAGCAGAGGCGACCANACCTTCTATCTGCGTGACAGCTACTTTGTAAACGAGGAGCTCTTCCCNCAGAAGGCTGACGTCAGATTCAGCAACGGCTACTTGACAAACGATGAAAGAACGGACGGTTCTGCAACAGGTACNTACATCGTTTGGGACGCTTCAACCGTAGATTTGACAGCGGCTTCGATTGACTCAAGCGGTAGACGTCTTGCCGGTTACGTATACGGCTATGCGCTGAACATCGTCATGTACACAATCCCCGTGTACATCACAAATACGTATGCGGTCGTAGGCGTGCAGGCGGTCAAGTCAACTGCAAATAGGGAAACTGCAAATACAAACAGCTTCTCGTACAACAATACGATAAGACTTGACATGAACTCCACCAGTGCGGCATTCAACGTAGAGCTGCCCGACCTCGTAAGTCTGACCTTCAACAACGGTTCGACAAGAACGTTTGGTACTTATCTCACGGACGGAGAGGGCAAGATGCTCAATGCCGTTATGCTCAGAAAGGGCAGTGAGACTTACAGCGCAACAAGGAGATACATCGGCTCGACCGTTGTAAGCGGCGGCTATATGTCACATAAGAGCTATACGGAAACCGACCCCGAAACCGGTGTGTCACAAATCATTCAGCCCACCAATGCGGACGGCGGAGAAGTTGCTCTCTATCCTGCATATATCGCAGGCTTGGTGACACAAGACAAGTACAACGTACATATGCAAACGTCCTACCACTACTCGTGGGTTGACGGATACCTCATGTATCACGACCCGACAACGGAGAAGGACTACTACGTCATTGACCCGTTCAATATGCCAACAGGTTCAAGATTCCCTGTCGGTGGCTTCTCGTGGGATACGAACGACTTCAACTACGACTGGAACGGCGGCAGAGGCGAGAACGGTGCTATCAGCGTTGACTACTCATATCAATGGGGTCTCGCGGCAACTGCNAAGGGCAAGCTCAGCATCCCGACCGCAAACTACAAGGTGACGCGTATCAACACAATCAAGGCTGCGGACGGCACAGAGCGCACCTTGACCAATGCTGACAACGGCGACGGCACGTATACCACTACGCTCACTATCGACTCGCTCGGCATTGACGCAAAGACAGTGGATATCCTCGCNTACCTCAACAGCTTCACCGTTGCGGACGGCAGAATGACTTCCGCCTTCGCAGGCTATCAGGTCAAGTGGGATTTGAGCGAGCTTGAAANGGCACTCGCCGCAGTCACGGTCAACAATAAGGTCAACTTCTATGAGGGCGTNCGCGCAACCGTCACCGCATACATCGGCGGCAACGTGTTCAAGGCGTTCACAAAGACAACCGTCAAGAANGAGGGTCTCATCAATGAGGAAACCGAATCCTTCGGCTTTGTCGGAAACGGCTCTACGGACACCAAGTATGCGTCTGCTGGCTATATCGCTCAGCCGTATCAAATCAACGTCGTCATCTCGCCGAGCAAGTACGAGTCAATGAAGAATGANATCACCTTCGACCCGTATACGGCAGACGTGCTCAACGGCGAAACGCTCTTTGCAGACGGTTCAACCATAAGACTTAACGTCAGAAACATTGACGGAAGCGTTGGCGAAAAGGCGTTCACCGTTGGTCAGAATATCAAGGTTGAGGCTCCGTTTGTGTACATCAGCGGCNGCTTCCAAGACGCGTACAACAACAATCTCTTCAAGATTACGCCTGACGANATNAGCTANGCAGGCTACAGATACGCAGCGACGCAGCCGCTCTATGCAAGGCTCACCATTGGTACGGAGTTCAGCGGATATCAGACAGTCCACGTGCCTATCACCGTCAAGGAAATGGTCGCAAGCTCTGTCAGAGTNACTGTCAAGCACGAGGATACGTTCAANCCGCAATGGTTTGAGGGNGAAGAGTACAGCACNCTCAAGGTTTCCTTCTCGGGTACTGACTACACGATGTATCCCGACTGGAGCNNAATCANATACTACACCAACGNTTCCTGCACGACGGAAAGACCNGAGAGCATGCGCAATATCTACTCGGGCGGCACNGTGTACGTACGCGTACCCGTATACGTCTATGAGTTGAACTCGGACGGCACTCCCAACAAGAATAAGCCAATCGGTCTGTCTCATGGCACGCCGCAGAGCATCACGGTCACGCTCATTGTTGAAAAGCAACAGATTGACCACCTCACCTTCTTCTACGACGAGACGCTCGGCAAGGATATCTACTCCATGACGAACTCGGAGCGTAAGGAGCTGCTCGAATCTGGCAAGCTCACCGACCCGAGCTACTACACAGGCAGCGTTTACGCGCAGACCCACAAGAAGGACGGCAAGGCATACGGTATCGACCCGATTAACTACGAGGCGAACCCCGACAGCTACTTCGGCGCAGGCGCACTTGACGCGTTTGGCGGCACGGCGGTGCTCGTACACCTCAAGTCTGGTACGTTCACAGGCGACCGCTTCATCTACAANGAAACCGACGGCACCTATATCAGGGATAACGTCAACGGTACGCATAAGATGGTCAGCGACGGCGTTTATGAGCCGCTCACCGCTGGCGATAAGGGCGACCCGTACATTGCATACGTCGATTCGTGGGGCGCGTGGATTAAGGAAACCACGGAGAATGGCANGATTAAGACAGAGCAGTTTGANGAGCTCACCTTCGATATCAACGGCGGCGAGGTCAGAAGAATTGCATACGTCGGCGGTCAGAAGATTGAGGTTGACGTCAGAATCCCGAGCTACGCATTCACAAAGGCTTACGCGGAGTTTGACTTCAACGCTAAGGCTGGCTTGTACTCCAAGCACACCGATGACGGCACGCCTACATCCGACGCGTTCGGCAACGTNGACGGCACNGTACAGGACGGCGTAAACTTCTACTACAACATCCACAAGGCATGGATTCTCCCGACGAGCGGTACGTTTGCAACGGCTCAGGGCATGGCAAACATCAGCACCTACGTCTACTGGCTTGACAGCTCCTCACCTGCAGGTGAGCATGAGCTCATCACCGATGAGAACGGCAGCTACGTNGTCAGATACTACTACTTCTTCGACGGCACTGGCTTGCGTTACCCGAGCGCGAATGAGGAATACTTCACCGCGAAGATTTACCTCACCAACACCAACGACGACATCGAGGGTGANAACGCAGTCGAGCTCGAAGGTCAAGAGTATGTTTACAACCTCTTCGACAAGTTTGAGTTCGCGCCGACGGCAAGCGTCCAATACTCGGGCTTCGCGCTTGACACGGGCATACCCGTAAGCTGGGAGNCAACGGAATATCCGTCTTACTCCGAAATCATGGCNGGCGGCTTCGATAGACCGTACGTCGTCATGACGGGCAGCAGCAACGGCTTGGCTCCTGCAAGAATCGTGCCAACCTTCGCAATAGTCGGCGGCTTCACAATCGACGGCTTCGAGGGCACGGCATCCTTCGGCAACGTAATCTACAAGGACGGCGAGGAGTTCAGTATCGAGAGCGGACTCAGATACACGCTCGCGGCGGATAAGTTCTTCGGCGGATTGCCGCAGGCTTCAGTCCTCCACGTTGGCGGCAAGAACATAAACGTCACGCTCACATGGGANGTCAACTACACCAAGAACGGCGGTCAGTTCGAGTCCGTAACCGTCACGGTCGCAAGCGAGTACCTCGTACGCAATATTCAGGTTGAACTGATTGTTGAAGAGGTTGAGATTGGCAACTTGGTCACGGGTACGGAATACCTCTTCGACCCATACGGCACNGAGGGCGACCTGTTTGTCTCNGGCTCAACGCCAACCGTCAACTACACGGCTTATGGCGTCGAGTACACGACGAACGATATNGTCGTCAGCTACGACCTCAATGAGATTGGCGCNGACTTCTACAACAACGTATCGAAGTTCTTCGGAAGAACGTACGCGCTCACTATCAAATACTCCTACTTGGGCGGCAACGATNTTGTCACCGAAACACACAAGGTTGAGGTGTACGTCATCGACAGAACAATCTACTACGTGTCAGACTTCGAGTACCGTTCACTGATAATCGACTCGTTCCTGCACAACGATTCAAGCTATCTGCCCGAGATGCTCGACATCACGACGCTCGTTGACTACGATATGCATGACAACGTGTTCAAGGCGTACTTCGACTGGTCGGAGCTCGACAGACTGATTAGAAACAACGAGAGCAACCTCGCTTATATGGCAACTGCGCGCGTTGCAGTGAAGGACCCCAACGGTACCTACGTACGCGTAAGCATTGACGGAAGCGGCAACTACACGCTCGTTGACGTTGCAACTGAAACGAACGACAGCAACGCCAAGTTCATGACAGCGGCAGACTTCGAGAGCGCAATGCGCGCTATCGACAGCGAGTGGACGTGGACGGCAGAAACCCTTGCATATCGCGTCTACCGCGTAAGCCAGAGATTCAACCTGCCTGTCACAGTTCTCAACCGCGAGATTGTAAGCTCGTCGCTTGTGTTCAACGACAGAATGGAAGAGCTGTTTGTGACCAACAAGAACTCGTCCTACACGACGACGTTCGCGGGTCTTGACAACAACGGCAACCGCGCTGACGGCCGCTACATCGACGTCACGACAAACAAGAGCAGTGGCTTGCCAGAGGAAATTGTGTTCTACAACAAGTTCGCCTACGCTGCAAACGGCGGCTTGGCGGGCAGCATAGTGATTAACTTCGCAAGCGGCGACGCAAGCACCTATCTGCTCGTGCTTGAAAACGTCCCGACCTTCGATGACGTCGCAAACACGAACTCAACCTTCACGAGAGACGTCAAGGTTCATATCTGGAACGGCAACCCGTCACTTGCGGATAGCTTCGAGATTATGGAGGCAATCACCGTCAGATTCGTTATCCGTACGTCGGCACTCTCTGTGTACAACAGCGACTTGACCTATACGGATATGTCGGTTGATACAAACAGCTACAAGTACGAGTTCTCACCGTACGCGGACAAGGCTGAAAGCTTGTACAACCTTGACAACTATGACAAGAGCCTCACATACTACGTCGGCGGCACGTTCATCTCGGCGTACAACTGGTGGAACGACGGCAGAACGCTTGGCGATATCACCGTCTACGACTCCAACTGGGAAAGACGTCATGCTGTCTACACCGTATACGGCGGAAAGACNGGCAAGACGTTCGTTGAGGGCGACACGTCGTTTGGCTACTACTACACCTACAACAGAAGCTCGAGAACGTACTCGCTGTATAAGGGTGTGGTGAGCTATGACGAGACCGCGCGTACCTACACCGACGCAAGCGGCAACAGTCTGTATGTGTTCACCTACGTTTCAACGCAGACCTTGGGCGTCGAGTGGGATGTAAGCGGCACGAACTACAACTACAAGGGCGGCAACGTCTACGTCAAGGCGAACGTCACAAGCCCGATAGACGGCAACAAGTGCAACCTCTCTGTCAACGTGCTTGTTCATATGACAGAGAGCATGGCAAGCTCGTATGCGTTCGGTTCTAACTTGACCGCGGACGAAAAGACCTTCCTCAATGCTGACGGAACGACGTTCAAGATTGACCCGTACGGAAGCCTCAACATCTTCGAGAGAGTTGGCGGAACGTACAACGGCGACTTGTACGCCAAGCAGATTGACGACACGTTCGTGCTCAGCAAGAACGGAACGTACAAGAAGGTCGGCGAAAACGAGTACGNGNNGCTTACGCGTGCAGAGTTTGGAAGATATAAGTATCTGCCACAGTATATCTACATCAACGGCTCTAATGTGGCTCTGCCAATCACTTGGGATTTGAGCGGCGTCACAGTCAACTACGCTGGNGGNAGCTTCACTGCAAACGCACTTATCAACGCAGACGGTGAGTATGACTATGAGAGAGTTTCGGGNGGCACTAAGAACAGCGTCGGAACGCAGAAGATTCAAGTCACCTTCAACGTTGTAAACAGAACTGCCGTAAGCACGACGTCCAGCTTGAGCGATTCGACAAGAGTAGGTTACGTCTATGTCAACAGCGAAGGCAATGTAACGCTCAGCGCAACGAACTATCGCTACATCGACCCGTACAACTGGAAGGTGCCGACCATGCCGAATGAGATAAGCGTTATCAACGCATCATCAAATGGCAACGGCGACTATAAGACGTTCTATGTGACTGAACCCGCAACCAAGAACGCATACTACGGCGGAACGCTCGCATGGAGCTACGGCAAGTATCGTCCGAGCTACACGGGTGGCGTGGTTTACGTCACGGCAATGCTCACNGGTGCGGACGGAAGCACNCAGAGCTTCGATATTCCGTTCCTTGTTTCAAGACAGCTNGTCACAAGACTCAGCAGCATTGCAGGAACAAACAATTCAGCGTATACGGCAAATTCGTATTATACGGATGTTGACAGCAACGGAAAGGCTGCGACAAACTATACGGTCAATCCGTACAGCCCGAACAGACTCTCGTTGCCGACTGCATACACTGCGAATTTGAATGTGTTNTATCCGACGTTGACAAGAGTTGACGGAAAGGATGTTGTGACATTCCCGTCATCGGCAAGCACAACGACAAGCCAGTCCTTCAACTTCGTTACNGTTTCAATGCCTGCAAACGCAACGTGGTCAATAAACGGCGGTCTTGAGTACAGNATGGCTGGAAAGAATGCAACCATTCAGCTTGGCTCGCAACAGAGAATCACAGTTCAGGTTGACGCGTATACAAAGATGAATATCACAAGCGTAGGAAGTCTTACGGTCAACGGTACTTCGTGGTCGACAGCGAGTGCGATGTCGATGTCGAATGTAAAGGCTCTGCCTACNACGGCAAACACGAGACCGATTGTGTGGTACGGCAAGGCGTATGTATACGCNGTCGGAAGCAACACGACGATTGAAGCGGCAATACCTGTCATATTCTCGTCAACAAGCTCAACGNTNACNNTGCCGACGTATGATGACGCAAGAAGAGTTGTATTCAGGCTCTATGCGGTCGTAGGTGCGGTCGTCAACGCAAACGGCGACGTCATTACAACGACAACCGCAACAAGCGNANNTGGTACGGCACTCGGCAATGTAAGACCTGTAGTCGTAGGACAGACAATCCCTGTCTATCAGGCAAGGTCGGCGGCGGAGCTCACAATCACCAACAACTGATTTGCAAAAGCGTAAGCAACAAATCTAATTGTAAAAGCAGGGAAGCATTTGCTTCCC
>JAAVHW010000009.1:0-3900 GCA_014799525.1 Clostridiales bacterium
GATTGAGTAAGATAGAATGGCATACGTTTACGGGTTGCGTAAATTTGAAAAAGGTCAGTATACCTGTGTCTGTGACAAAAATTGTGGGTGAATCATTCTTTGGATGTATGAGGCTCGAACATATATATTACGGCGGCACGATGAAGCAGTGGAAGGCAATAGATAAGGATAAGTCGCTTATGCATAGCTGGAATAAAAATACAGGCAAGTATGTTGTGCATTGCACGGACGGAGACCTAAAAAAATAGTGTTGCTCAATAAATAAGTCACAATATTTGAATTGAATAAAAACAATAAAAGAAAGCGGTAGAATGCCGCTTTCTTGTGTTTTTGACATTTTTAATGGGTAAAATTTACAATATTAGATTGCCGCAATTACGTTGCTTACGGTGTCGGCACTAAGCCCTGCGGACTTGATATATTGAAGTATGCGAGGTAGGGCTTCTACGGTGCAGTCGGTGGGGTGCATGAGTATCAAGTCGCCTGCTTTTATGTCACGGATAGCACGTTCGTAAATCACGTCTGCATCGTGGTCGCGCCAGTCTATTGTGTCGCGAGTCCACATGATTACTTTATATTCAAGTTCCTTGCAAGCATCGAACATCGCGCTACCGAGGCTTCCCGAGGGTGGGGCGAAGAGTTTGCAATTTGCGTAGTCGGGAAGAGCGCCGAGTACGCTGTCTATTGTGCGCTCGGTGAGGGCGATTTCATCAATGTTTTGTTTTAGTGTGAGCTTGGCGTGGTCGCGGTGTAGATAGCCATGATTGCCAATCTCAAAGCCGCTTGAAGCGAGCTTGAGCAGGGTGTTTGGATGCTTTGCAACCCAACTGCCGCCTACGAAGAAGGTTGTGTTGTATCCATATTCTTCGAGTAGGCTTGCAATAGCTTCTACGTTTGCCGCGTTCTCGTATACGTTGAACATAAGCGCAATCTTTTCGCCGTTCTTATCTCCCTCGTATATGGCGTTGTTGACTGCCTTAATCTGCGCGTCTACGGGGAGTGCGGCGGCAAATACTACGCCGAAGGTGGTTATCAGCACCGCTATTATGACAAAATTTGCCCAAAATGCACGAAATCGTTTTTCTTTCATATTACAAAATATGTTTTCAGACTCAAAACTATGTGTTACAATAATGTCATGCAGAAATTGATTGAATTTGAAAGTGGACTAAAACTCGTATTCGTACAGAATCCTGCCGTACGTTCGGTGGCACTCGGCGTATTTGTTGGCGCAGGCGTCGTGAAGGAAACTCCCGATATTTCGGGTATTTCGCACTTCATTGAGCATATGGTGTTCAAGGGTACGAAAAACAGAAGTAGCTTCGATATCGTCAACGAGATTGACTGTATCGGCGCACAGATTAACGCGTATACCGCAAAGAGCTATACGTGCTTCTACACTGTATCACTTGATACAAACGTGGATAAGTGCGCGGACGTGCTCAGCGATATGTACTTCAATCCCACCTTTGACGAAAAGGAGCTTGAGCGAGAGCGCAGGGTTGTGATAGAGGAGATAAACGAGAGCGAGGATACCCCCGACGACGTTTGTATGGAGAGGCTGCTCACATGTTTCTTTAAGGGGCATGCGCTCGATAAGCCCATACTTGGAAGCAAGAAAACGCTGAACGCCATGACGAGCGATACGCTTAAGGACTATCATGATAAATATTACGTTCCGTCCAACACCGTTATATCCATTGCTGGCAATATGACGGAAAAGCAGGCGATAAAGCTTGTCAATAAGCACTTTGAGAGCAAGTGCAAAGCAGCGAAGTTTAAGCGCGTAAAGGTTGCCGAAGCGGAGCATCGCAGTGCGCTCACCAAAAAGAAAAAGCAGATAGAGCAGGCGCATATTGCGTTTGCGTTTCCGTCCTACGCCTATGACGATAAGCATAGCGTTGCGGTGCAGCTTATGAGCCTCATATTCAGCATGGAAATGTCCTCACGCCTCTTCCAGAGTGTGCGCGAAAAGCTGGGGCTTTGCTATACCATTATGGGATATCCGTCGTCGTATGAGAATAACGGCGCGTACGTGATTTACACCTCTACAAACCCCGAGAGCATTGAAAAGGCGGTGCTTGCCATACGCGACGAGATTGACTTGCTGCTTGAAGATGGCGTGACCGACGAGGAGCTGAACAAGGGTAAGGAACAGCTCAAAACCTCGCTTGTGCTTGGGCAGGAAAGTACCTCGTCCATGATGAGAACCTTCGGCACACACGCTACGCAGACGGGCAAGCTGTACGACTTTGACGCGCGTATTGAAGCGATAGACAGCACCACAAAAGAGCAGATTCTTGACGCTGCAAAGTATATTTTTGACTTCAACAAGGTGTGCGCAAGCCTTGTATCTCCCAATGATGATATAGATATACTTAAGCTGATGAAGCGCAAAAAATAAGCTTTATATGCCTAAAACAGCGCTGTAAAGTGTTGGTTTTGAATATTTTAAATTTGTAAATAATACACCTAAAAACAGGTGCATTATTTCGGGGTCCCCACAAACGTCCCTGTTTGTGGGGTAAATGAAATTTTGACAATCATTCTGCTTGAAATATATTGAAATATAAGACGTAATATGCTATACTATTTCATACTAATAATTAGTAATACATAAGTTATATTTAGGAAGGGATAGCTTTGGCAAATACAAGACAGGCAAGGTCACATACAGGAAGTAGAATCGCGGTGGGTGTTATACTTAGCGTTGTATCGCTTTTCTGCTTTTTGTCATTAGTCGGTGCGTTCGGGTTGGTCGGCAGAGCAGTGTACAGCTTTTGGTGCGGCTTCTTTGGGCTTGCGGCATATGCGTATACTATCATCGGCGTCATCTTGGGCATCATGGTTACGTTTGGCATAAGACCAAAGATGCGTCTTTCGCGCGCACTGTTGTTTTTCGGAATGCTCATTTTTGCAATACTCGCTTTGCAGGTGTACACCTCGAGCGGTCACATTATCGGCGCAAGCTACGGCGATTATCTCCACAACTGCTACGCGGAAACAAACACCGCGGGCGGTTTGCTTTTCGGACTGGCGGCGTTCCCCATAATGAAAGCTATTACGGCGGTCGGTGCGCTTGTGGTGTCGTGCGCCGCGTTTTTCATACTCGTGCTTATTGCAATCTTCCCCTCAATACGCCGCAACGTGACTTATGACGCGCCCTCGCGCAGAGAGCGCAGAGTCAAGCCTGCAAAAGAGGATAAGGGAGCTAAAGAGGAAAGGCGTACGCTTTTCCCCAAAAAGCAAAAGACGGAGCATCTCATTGAGGCTACAAGTTCTCCAGTTATAACGGATTTGTCGCAAACGCAGACAGACCCTCTTTACGTAGTGGACGTAGAGGGCGACCCTATGCCCCAAAGACGTGGCAGAAAGGCTAAGGGTGCGGAAGGCTATCAGCCGCTTTCCACCTTCAATCCGCTTTATCCAAACAGAAACGGCGGCTACGAGGACGAGGTTATTGCGCCACAAAGACAGCCCGATATAAGCTACGTGAATATGAGTACGCAGGATATGGCGAGAGAAATCCTCTTTGGACAAAATCCAAGTGACGAGATTATTTCTCGCTATAACGACGCGCGCAATACACAGACGAACACCGCGCCGATATACAACAACGCTCGCCGCAACGAGCTTAGGTCGCAGTTTGGCATTGACAATCCGCAGGACGCAATGCGNGAGGAGTTTATCTCTAAGTTCCGCGCACCCAAGCAGGAAGAGGTTGAGCAGCCGCAGTCGCATTCNCCCATACACTTGCGCGAAGGGCAGGTTGTCGGAAACGTCGCTTCGCAGACGGGCGNTGCGCATAATCTACCGTCAAAACAGCATGACTTCTTCTCCTTGCAGGAGGAGCAGAACAAGCAGTTTATGACGACGAGGCGCGATGACGTAAGAAATCTG
>JAAVHW010000009.1:3905-5934 GCA_014799525.1 Clostridiales bacterium
ANANNAAAAGTCCGTTGTCAGGTCGGATAGAGTTATGCCAAGACTTAGCGACGCGGACGCTATAAATTCAACCATACGCAAGGCAGAGGAGGCAGTAAGCGGAGAGGTGAACGTCGGCATGCTCGGCGCNCTCAATTCCGCTAAGGCTGGCAGCGAATTGCAAAAGCCCGTCGCCAAAGAGGAAATTGTTTCCGAGGCGTATGCCGAGCCGCAAATGCCCGTTCCTCCGTCCGTGATACAAAGACCTGTCGCACAGCCTACCACTCAGCCCTTTGCAGGACAGCAATTTGGAGGTCAGCAAGCAGGTCAGCAGTTTGGAAATCCATCATCCAACCAGCAGTTTGGAAATCCGTCCGTTTCGCAAAATCAGCATACCTTGCCGCAGAGCGTAATTCCGCCAGTCGTGAGCGCAAGACCGCACGGCGATATGGATACGGAAAACGCGCCGCTTATTAAAAACGGTCAGCCTACCACTGCTGTGAGAATTGAAAATGCGTTTGATAGAAAAATACCCGATAACGGCACGGGNTCACGNCTGTTCTCNGANCCGCGCGTTGACNGTGCTGCAAAGAATTCGNCNGAGCAGNCAAGACCTAAGTATGAGATGCTCAAGCCTACGCTTGACAATCCGCGTCCTGCATACGTCGATACAAACCCCACGCAGGGCGGAGCTATGCCAAGCGAGCCAGCGCCCGTCCGTCAGCAGGTGACTTCGGGCGAGATGTCGAGGGCGGCTATACAGGGTACTACGGATATCGCAAACGAGTCCGCCAAGGATAAGGAAAGCGCAGAGATGAAGGCGCGCATTCAGAATATCCGCAAGAATATGAAGGAAAACGCAAGCCTCAACCAGTACGAGCGCGATTCGCAGCTCCGCGAGGAAAAGGTGCGTTCGTCNCANAATAGNGGACTCAAGGATATCGANGTAAAGCAGAACGAGGGCGGCGGCAAAAAGACTGCAAAGTACGCTCAAGTGACTGTTGAGGAAACCATTGAAAAGGCAAAGCCGCGCCGTCCCTACACCGCGCCGCCAGTCAGCCTTCTCAAGCCGCCTGTAGAAAACGTAGACCAAGGCGACGATTACGAGCAGAGAAAGGAAATGATTATCAGCACGCTCAANTCATTTGGCATTACGGGCGAAGTGATTGAGGTGCAGGTCGGTCCTACGTTTACGCTTTATAAGCTCCNCGTTGAAATGCCGAGAGGTAGGACGATAAGCTATATNTCCTCNCTTGAAAGTGATATATCNATGAAGCTTGAGGCGGAGAGTGTGCGTATAATCGCGCCAATCCCAGGACAGGACGCGGTTGGTATCGAAGTGCCNAACAAGAACCGTCGCGCCGTCAATATCAGCGAAATTATCCAGTCTCCCGAGTTCAACAAGGCGAGCGACCCGTGTACGTTCGTGCTTGGTAAGGATATCCAAAACAAGGGTATCGTGTCATCAATTGACAGCCTGCCTCACGTGCTTATCGCAGGTGCTACGGGCGCAGGTAAGAGCTGCGGCATAAACTCGCTTATCATCAGCCTTTTGTATAAGGCTTCTCCGGATGAAGTACGCTTCATTTTGGTTGACCCAAAGAGAGTCGAGCTGTCCGTATATGCTGGAATCCCGCACCTCCTTATGGACGAGATTATCTGCGACGCGGATAAGGCAATTCGCGCACTCACCTGGGCAGAGCAGGAAATGCGCCGCCGTATGGAGTTCTTCAGCGAGGTGGGATATAGAAATATCGAAGGCTTTAACGCCAATACGCATAAGCACGGATACGAGAAGATGCCGCGCATTATCGTCATTGTCGACGAGTTTGCAGACCTCATGTCCTTTGGCGGCAAGACGGTTGAGTCGATTGTCAACTCTATTGCAAGACTTGCCCGTGCGTTTGGTATACACCTCGTGCTTGCAACGCAGCGTCCCTCTACGGACGTCATCAGCGGTACGATTAAGAACAACTTCCCAAGCCGTATAGCATTTAAGGTCACGTCAAGCTTTGACAGTAAGACCGTTCTTGACTCTATAGGCGCGGAG
>JAAVHW010000010.1 GCA_014799525.1 Clostridiales bacterium
AAATGTCATTTGGATATTTTGATTGCGCTGGGCGCATACAGCAATTAAAAACCTAATTCTGTTTTGATGGGGTAAGGATTCGTCCACAGTGCAAATGATAGAGCATTACCAAGTCACGTATGTTATATACATTAGGCTTGTCAAACAGGCGGCACTTTCGCGTTCTGCATCTCATTATCACGATTTTACAATTATTTGTAAAGGTTAGAGTAGGCACAAGCTTCAAACACACGAAGTGTGCGCGCCTAACATCCAAATATCTCAATTTGATATTCTACTATAATGTTTGGGAGAGTAAAAAGAGTCAAACACACGAAGTGTGCGCAAAATCATCGCAAATATCGCATTTTATGTTTAAGCTATTAAATAATAAACATTGAATTTTGATTGGCTTTGCTATATAATTCAATTATGGCAAACGAAATTCACATTTCACTTGACAGTTTGTTTTGCGACGGCAAGCCTAAAACGGTTTGTGTTGCTTTAAGCGGCGGACGGGATTCCGTTGCGCTTTTGCATTGCCTACTCAATGACGGTTGTGCAAAACAAAACAAATTGCGCATAGTTGCCGCAAATGTGGAGCACGGCATACGCGGCGAGAGCAGCGTGCGCGACAGCGCGTTTGTAGCAGAGCTTTGCAAGCGTATGGGCGTTGAGCTATACTCATTCTCGGTGGACGCGCCGTCATTTGCAAAGCAGAATGGATATACGCTTGAGCAGGCGGCAAGGATATTGCGCTATCGCTTTTTTGATGAATTGTTAGGCAGCGGAAAGTGTGATTATATTGCGCTTGCGCACCACCTTGACGACCAGATTGAAACCGTCTTTATGCGTATTTTGCGCGGTACGGGAATACACGGACTAAGTGGCATAAAAGCCGTCAACGGAAGATATATCCGTCCGCTTCTTGGCTATACGCGCGATGACATAAGCGAGTATGTTTTGCGGCATAATCTCAAATATGTTGACGATGAAACCAATGATGACATAAATTACACACGCAACTTCCTTAGGGCAGAAATAGCAACTCTGAAGCAGCGCTTTCCTGCTATGGGGGTGGCGATAAAGAGGCTTTGCGACAGCGCGGAGGAGTGCGATTTGTTTATAGAGTCGCAAGTACCCAATATCGAGCTTAAAGACGGTGCTGCGTACGTAAAGGTTGCCGATTGTGAAAGCAGAGTGATTGCCAAGCGCCTGTATATGCGTGCCGCGGCAGCACTCGGGGTCATACAGGATATCGAGGAGAGGCATTTGAATTTGGTGCTTGACTTGCTTCACGCCGACAGCGGAAAACGCCTTGATTTGACGCACGGCATCTGCGTATACAAAGAGGGTGAGTTGCTTGCATTTACAAGGCGTACAGACGGTGTTGAAATAAATTCCAACTCAATAACTGGCGACACTGCGCAAAGTGGTGCCAACTCACAAATGAAAGAGCAGAGCTTTTCAGAGGGACATTTTGAAAGCTTTGGAATACGAGTAGCGTCCGTTGACTTAGAGCATGCAAAGGAGAGAATTGGCGGCGGAGAAGCACTCTATGTTGACGCAGACAAGATTCCAGCCAGCGCGGTCATAAGAGGGCGCAGGGAAGGCGATTATATTCGCAAATTCGGCGGCGGCACAAAGAGTCTTGGCGACTTTCTCACCGACAAAAAAGTGCCGTTGCGCACTCGCGACAGCTTGAGCGTTGTTGCGGACGGAAGCCGCATTCTTGCCGTATTCGGTGTGGATATCTCCGCAGACGTAAAGATTGATGACGGCACAAAAAGAGTGTTCGCGTTGAGTGTAGAATAACAAAATTTTGGTGAATGAAAAACAAATGAGCATGTGACAAGCGTCACATGAAGTAGTGCAAAGCATAATTGTTGAAAGTATGAGCGTTGATTTTGAAAAACTGAAAGAACTGGCATCCCTGTTTGCGCCGTATGCTCCGCTGTACGCTGTCGGCGGTGCGGTGCGTGACGAGCTTCTCGGTTGCAGCGGCGGTGACGTGGATATTTGCTCGCCGCTTACCGTGGACGAGGTAAAGCGCGCGCTTGAAGGTTCGTTTTACACTGTTTCGGACAGAAATCTGCGCATGGGTACTGTGCATATATTCTCGGATGAATTCTGCGCTGAGTACACGACATTCCGCACGGATAGCTACGATAGGTCGAGCGGAGCGCATACGCCGACAAACGTGCGCTTTACAACCGATATAGTTGAGGACGCGCGCAGGCGCGATTTCAAGTGTAACGCCGTTTACAAGGATATTATGACAGGCGAGATTGTTGACCCGCTCGGCGGCGTTGATGACATAAAGCATAGGGTACTTTCTGCCGCAGACACTCCCGACAATGTGTTTGAGGCGGACGGATTGCGCGTATTGAGGCTTGTGCGCTTTGCCTGCGAGCTTGGATTTGATATAGAGTCCGACACTATGCGCGCTGCAAAACAGAACGCTTGGCGTGTTAAGGATATTGCGGTTGAGCGTATCCATGAGGAGCTGAACAAGATATTCATTTCGGACTGCAACTATAAAGGCGACAGCTTGCCAAAAACTCCGTACAGTGATGAAAGCGTAGAGTGGTGCAAGGGAAGCAGAGTGGGCGAAAAACCGCACCTGCGCGGCATAAAGCTGCTTGATGAGCTTGGGCTTATCGACTTGCTACTTCCCGAGCTTGCGGAGCTCAAGAACCTGCAACAACCAAAGAAGTATCACCTGTATGACGCATATTGGCATTCCATAAAGGCGTTTGAGGTGTCACCGCCTCATCTTAGGTGGGCGGCACTCCTGCACGACGTGGGCAAGCGCAGAGCGTTTGATATGAACTTGGGCGCAAATATGCACGGTCATGACGAGATAGGCGCGGATATGGTGCGCGAGATTCTCACTCGCTTGAGATTTGCAAATGCGCAAAAGGCGCGAATTGTCAGCCTCGTGCGCTGGCATATGGTTGACATAAAGGGTGATATGTCATGGCATAAGCTGCGCAGATTTGCGGCGGAGCATAGCGATATCGCGGACGACCTGTGCACAATTAAGGACGTTGACGCATGCGCTACATTTGGATATCTTCCTGCTCAAAACAGACTGCGCGACGCGTGGAACGAGCTAAAGTCCGACGGCACTCCGCTTAGCATAAAGCAGCTTAAAGTGGACGGCAACGACCTTATAGCCATGGGTGTAGATGAAAAGCAAATAGGCGTAATTCTCAATGAACTTTGGATTGACACCGTGCTAAATCCCGAATTAAACAACCGAAATGGCGCAATGAAATACGTATTGCGAAAAATCAGCGAGTAAGCTTGATGACTTGGCTTTGGTTTTAGCAAGAAAGCAATATAATATTAAAGCGCACCTCATGGTGCGCTTTTTAAGTGTTAAAGTGAGATTGCTTGATGCAACTTGCAATTTGACTATTATTTAAAGCGGACTATTCTATTGCTGTCGCTAAATTGAAACTCTTATGCAATTACGCTTTCAACAAACTTGTCGAATGCGGCTGTGCCTTGCTCGTCGTCCTTGAATACGGCGGTGGTGCGGAGTATCTTTTCGCAGGCTACGTTTATATATTCCGTAATAGCGTCGCCCGCCTTTTTCTCGGAGCAGTTTGTGCCGTTGTCGTTGACGAGCTGCATGACCATGGAGAGGTGCTTACAAAGCGGATGCTTCTCGTCGGCGATAGCTTTGAAGTCAAGCGCAGTTTTGCCTGTGAGTATGTCGCGCATTGCGTCAGCCTCGCTTGCAAGTCTGCCTGGGAGAATAAACAAGCCCATGACCTCGATTATGCCGATAGACTCCTGCTTGATGTTGTGCAGCTCCACAGCGGGGTGGAATATGCCAAACGGGTGAGCCTCGTCCGTGCGGTTGTTGCGAAGTATGAGGTCAAACTGATATTCGCCGTTACTGTTGATAGAGGCGATTGGAGTTATTGCATTGTGCTGAACCTCCTCCTTACCATTTTTGGTGGAGCAGAGAATGTTCACGCTTTTGTCCGAATACTTATCCCACGCGGCGCGGAAGCGAGCGACAGCCTTTAGTGCCTGTTCCCTATCCGTGCTTTCTATGCGGACGACGGAGTTGTACCAATCTACAATGGATACGTTTACGTCTGGGCACTCGCTCATTTTGAAGTGCTTGCGGGATTGACGGTCAAAGAGAGGCAAGACCTTGTTGCCGCCTTGATAGTGGTCGTGCGCGAGTATAGAACCGCCGACGATAGGAAGCGCGGCGTTGGAGCCTATAAAGTAGTGTGGGAACAAATCGAGGAAGTCAAGCATGCGCCTGAATGTGGAGTCCGTCACGCACATTGGGCGATGCTCGCCGCAGACGGCAATGACGTGCTGGTCGAAATACTGATATGGGGAGAACTGCATAAACCAGTCCTCACCGTCGAGCTGGAAGGGGATTGTGCGCAAGGTCTGTCTTGCTGGCTTTGCGGCGTTTCCTGCCCAGCCCACGTTTTCAGAGCAGAGCATGCATTTTGGATATCCGCCCTGCACGAGCTTTGCAAGTCGCACCTGCTCGGGAGTTTTCTCGGGCTTGGCGAGGTTTATGGTGACTATAATCTTGCCTTGCTTGCTATCCTTTTCCCACTTGATATTTTTGTCGAGGTCGGGACGGCGCAGATAGGTGCTGTCCTCGCCGAGCTTGAAGAGCATATCGCACGCCTGCTTTACGCCCTCGTATTTTGCCATATCGTCAAACAGTTCAACGGTGTGGGAGGGGAGAGGCATAACCATGCCAATGAGCTTGGTTTCAAAAAGCTGTCTGTCGTTTTCGGCTATGAGCTTTGTGCGCACGGCGTAATCTGAAAGCTGTTCAAGCACGTCGTATATCTCATAGTTCTTTAGCGGAGCGTCGGACGGCTCGCTGAGCTTCAGCAAGTCAAGCAGAGCGTTTTGTGCGTAATCTGCGTCAAAATCGTTGAGATAAAGATGATTTTGAGCATAATCAACGAGGTTTTTTACATTTTGCTTTGCCTGATTCTCATAAGAAATTCTTGCCATAAAAATTCTCCCATAAAGAGGTTGTCTGCATTTTAGTCGTTTAGCTTGAGTAAAGTGAATGCCTTCAAAGAGTAAAAACTCAAGGTCTATGAAATTGTATCAGTTTTGGCGATAGATTGCAAGCTATTGGGATAAGTTGCGATAAAATATTGTTGCATATCGCTTTGTCAAGAAGCCTTGCAAATATACGCTAAGTATGCTACAATGTAGCATAATATTTCTATGCGGAGAGATTATGAATTCTGAATGCGGATTTACATTTGATGAAGCAAAGTTTGACGCGCTTTGCAAGGACGTGTTCGATAGTGAACCGTCAGTTCAGCGCGCTCGCTTTAATGGGCTTGTCGAGGCTCACAAGCAGCAGTTTGGCGTGGACGTAGAGGAGTTTTATTCTTCTCCAGGCAGAATTGAAATCCTTGGCAACCATACGGACCACAACGGCGGCAAGGTGCTTTGCGCCGCGATAAACTTTGATACGCTCGCATGCGTTTCATCGCGTGACGACGGCATAATTGAGGTCAAGTCGGCAGGATATCCAATCATACGCGTAGACGTAAACGCACCTACGTTTTCTCCATCCGAGCTTGGCACGTCAACCGCGCTTGTAAAGGGCGTAGTTGATTATTTTGCAAAGCACGGCAAGGCTGTAGGCGGCTTTTCTGCAAGCATGGCGTCGAATGTTCCAAAGGGCTCGGGCGTGTCCTCGTCAAGCTCGTTTGAGCTTGTGATTGCCGAGATACTCAACGTCAAGTATAATGACGGAGTGCTTGAC
The DNA here is from genome assembly GCA_014799525.1 of Clostridiales bacterium. GTDB lineage: Bacteria > Bacillota > Clostridia > Christensenellales > CAG-917 > CAG-475. The sequence continues at coordinate 5,765 of JAAVHW010000010.1, forward strand.
GCAATTTTCAAGGCAAAGGCATCGCAGTATGCAGAAAATGTATTCTTCGGAAAGCCATGTGGACTTATGGACCAGAGCGCGATTGCCCTTGGCAATGTAAATTTGATAGATTTTTATGATTTTGAAAATCCCATTGTAGAAGGGGCAAACTGGAGCTTTGACGACCTCGATATATTCGTTATTGCGACGGGCGGCGACCATAGCAACCTCACAGGCGACTATGCGGCTATTCCTGCCGAGATGAAAGAGGTTGCGGAGTGTTTTGGGAAGAAGCTGCTTTGTGAAATACCGCGCGAAACGTGGGAGAGCGAAAAGCTGAGCGTCAAGGGCAAGGTGAGCGAAAGAGCGTATTTGCGCGCGGAGCATTTCTTTGAGGAGAACGAGCGCGTTGAGCGTGCGGTGAAGGCGGTTGAAAGCAAGGACGAGCATACGTTCCTTGAAATGGTGAACGCCTCTGGACTTAGCTCGCGCCACAAGCTGCAAAACACGTATTCGCCCGTCGGGCGCAACCGCAATCTTGAAAACGCGCTTGATAGCGTTGTGCATATTGACGGCGTTGTCGCAAGCAGAGTACACGGCGGCGGCTTTGCAGGTACTATACTCGTATTCACAAAGAAGGGTGCTGCGGAAGCGGAAAAGGCTTTCAACGCTTCGTTCGGGAAAGAAAACGTATTCAAGATGTCAATTCGCAAGCACGGCGCAATTCGCTTGAATTTGGAGAAATAATATGCTTACAAATCTTTTGGCAACTGCAAGCGACCGTACCACCGCAATTCAGATTGGAAATCTGGAGATAAAGTGGTATGCGTTATTTATTGTGTTTTCAATGATAATAGGGCTTGCATACGTTTGCGTGGAATGCAAAAAGATTAAGCTTAAAACGGACGACGCAATTGAGCTTTTCCTTTGGATAATTCCGCTTGCGATAGTCTTTGCAAGATTGCTATACATTGTTCCTGGGCGCGTTGACGAGTATCCGCTGAATAGCTGGGATGACTTTGTAAACTTCATCGCTATATGGAACGGCGGACTTACGATAATAGGCGGCATAGTTGGCGGCATAATCGGTGGCGTTATCTTCACGATAAGGCACAGAAAGCAGTGCAATTTCGGAAACGTCGCCGACCTCGTAATTGTACCTTTGCTTTCGGGACAGATTATCGGCAGACTTGGCAACTACGTCAATCAGGAGGCTTTCGGACTTCCTATAACAAACGAGAGNTTTCAATGCTTTCCGTTTGGTGTGTATATATACGAACCCCACGGAGTGTCNGGGGATTTTGAGGCTATAGTGAGAAAGCANATCGCAGACGGTGGCGGCGGAAACTGGTTTTGCGCAACATTCCTCTACGAGATGTGCTGGAACTTTATCGGGCTTATATTCTGCCTNGTGTTNTGGAAAAAGGATAAGAATTTGAAATACCCCGGCTTTATGCTGATATTCTATTTCTTCTGGTACATGCTCGGCAGATTCTGGCTGGAATTTTTGCGTATGGACGCNGTNCCCGTCACNAAGGTGCTTTGCGGAGTNGTTGCACCAATCGCGGCAATATTCGGCGCGGCGTACATTTTGTACTGCAACAGCAGAGAAGCATANAAGCGTGTGCGCTNCTTTGCTCAAAGCGGAATAAATAAGGATACTGCACTCACCGAGTTTGANGTCAAGAATTATAAGTTTGTAGGNAAGCTTTACGCGGGCAAAAAGAATCCGCTTAAATTCCTGTATGGCAAGGAAGAGTATTTGGCGGTGGACTTTGATGGNGCAGAGTATTATCACGTGCCAAAGCACTATAAAAACAGATTTAGGCAATTCAAGAAGACGGAAGCGTTTTCAAGATAAAGCCAAAGCGATATTTGGGTAGGGAGAAATTATGCAAGATAATAAATACGTGACAGAGCGCGTGAGGACAAACAATCTTACGCTGCTTACGGACTTATATCAGCTCACAATGATGAACGGCTATCGCATTTGCGATATGGACAGCCGACGCGCGGTGTTCGATATATTCTATCGCGGAGGCGGCGGATATTCGTACGCAGTCGTTGCTGGACTTGAGCAAGCGATAGACTATATTGAGAACTTGCATTTTGACGATGAGGATATCGCATATCTTCGCTCACTCGGCATTTTTAAAGACGACTTCTTCGAGGCGCTTAAAAACTTCAAGTTTAGCGGCGATATAAAAGCCGTTCCCGAAGGTACGCTTGTGTTCCCCAACGAGCCAATCATGACGGTCTCCGCACCGCTTTGGGAGGCCCAGCTTATAGAAACCGCGCTTCTTACATTCATCAATCNTCAGACGCTCATAGCTACGAAGGCGGCAAGACTCAACGAGTGTACGACAAACAAGATTAGCGAATTCGGCTTGCGCAGGGCGCAGGGACCNGACGCGGGTATATACGGTGCAAGAGCCGCATATATCGGCGGTTGCCGCACTACCTCAAACGTGGTCGCTGGCAAGCTGTTTGGAATTCCTATCACGGGTACTCACTCGCATAGCTGGGTTATGTCATTTGCAAGCGAGCTTGAAGCGTTTGAAAAATACGCGGAGATATATCCCGACAAATGCCTGCTTCTTGTAGACACCTATGACACGCTCAAGAGCGGNGTTCCNAANGCAATAAAGGTGTTTGACAAGCTCAAAGCGAGCGGTCATCAGCCGATTGGCATTCGTCTTGACAGCGGCGACCTTGCGTATCTAAGCCGTAAAGCGCGCGCTATGCTGGACGCGGCAGGGCATCAGGACTGCCTTATCTTTGCNACNAACGACATCGACGAGGACGTCTTGCTTGCGCTCAACAATCAGGACGCTAAGATTGACGTATACGGNATAGGCACTAAGCTTATCACAAGCTATACAAACGCNTCGCTCGGCGGCGTATATAAGCTGTGCGCNCTCGAAGAGGACGGCAAGCTNATTCCAAAGATAAAGATTTCAAACAGCCATGAAAAGACCACAAATCCAGGCGTAAAGAAGATTGTGCGTATATATCAAAACGGAATGGCGCAAGCAGACCTGCTTTGCCTTGAGGANGAGGTTATTGACACCGCGAAGCCGCTCACAATCTTCCACCCNGAGTTTACCTATAAAAAGACCACGTANACGGATTACGAGGTGCGCGAGCTTATGGTGCAGATTTTCAAGGACGGAAAGCTTGTGTACGATATGCCTNCGCTCAANGAAATTGGCGAAAGAGAGGATAAGTGCATTGCGGAGTTCTTCCCCGAATATCGCAGAGTTGTCAATACNCAAACGTACAAGGTTGACCTATCTCAAAAACTATGGGAACTGAANCANGANNTNTTGAATAAATAGTNTTTGCGCNNNACGCTATNCCTATGTTTTACCCCACAAAACAGAAATGTTTTGCGGGGNNTTTTTTTATACAAAACTTTCCACGTTTCGACTTTTGTTGTTTATATTCGTCANAAGATAGATGTCATAATTCTCCTATAACAATCAGAGGTTTTGCTATGAAAGAAAAGAAGAAAAAGACAGCAAGATTTGCGCTTAAACGTAGGGGTTATGACGTGGACGAGGTGGAGAAGTTTATCGCCACCGAGCAGGCAAGAGCAGACGAGGTGCAGCTAAGCCAGCGCGAGCGTATAAAGTCGCTCACAGAGGAGTGCGACAGACTTTCACGCGAAGTAAACGAGCTGCGCGGAAGCGAGGAGCAGATAAAGGCGGCGTACATCGTTGCAACACGCAATGCGGACAAGCTGACCGCCGACATAAAGGCAAAATATGCCGCAGAGCTTGAGCGATTGCGCCTATTCCGTGCAAAATGGGTCGGCGCGTACGAACAGCTTAAGGAAAGATATCATTTCGACAAGGACGCGCTCAACATGGAGAGCGTTGCGGTGTCTACGCAGCTTGAGCTTCAAAAGTTTTTGATGCAGGATTTCTCTTTGAATAAGGGCAGTGAAAGCGATGAAATGGAGGAGTATTTCAGAAGCGAGGTAGATAGGCTCACAGCGCAGCAGCTCGCCGTGCAGAAGTCCGCGGCTGAGTATGGAGCAAAAGCCCCAAAGTCGTCTGTCGTTGAGCTTAAAGAAAAGATAAAGGAAGCGGAGAAAAAGAAGGTGCAGGGTTCGGCGGCGTTTTCCTTAGAGGACGCACTCAATCCCACCGAAAGCCTTGAAGAAATATGTAAATCTCTTGGCTTGAAAGCACTGTAGACTTGTCTATAATTATTGCTGAATTTTATTTGCAGTAATTACATACTTCGTATGTTCATTGTTATAAAGTGGTACTCAAACTAAAATTTTCCCAATAAAACAAAGGGCATTGCAATTTTGCAATGCCCATACATTTTTTGAATTTGGATTTCTAAAAAATCTCAATCAAATCGACTTATCAATTTTCTGTTTATGAAATCGTGATTGTTCTAAGCGTGTATTCCA
>JAAVHW010000011.1 GCA_014799525.1 Clostridiales bacterium
GTTCTAATTACGGTTTGATATTGGCATAATTTCAACAAAATTCACCGATTATGCACCAATTGCAACTTATTTGAGCATGGTGAGGAAATTTTTGAAGAAGCTTACGGTCTCCCCTATTGAGGTAACGTCTACACTCTCGTTTGAGGCGTGCATTCCGCCGAGCTGTTCCATGCTGAGCTTGCAAGGGGTGCAACGGATGGCTGTTGTTGCTATCTCCTGCATTGTGCGGCAGTCCGTGCCGCCAAACATATAGTACGGCACAACCTCTACGTCGGGATAGGTCTTTTTGACTGCTGCTGCAAAGGTCTTGTAGCCGTCGCCGTTGAGGTCCACCATAGGTGACGCCGCTCTGCAACTCGACACTTCAATTTCGCAATTGAATTTCTTTGCAATCTTTTTGAGTTTTTTTATGCACTTCTCTGGATTGTCCTTTGGCGAGAAACGAAGGTTTGCATTCACCCACGCTTCCTGCGGAATTATGTTTGCCGCCGTTGCGCCATCCATCATTGTAAACACCATAGACGTCTGATACATCGGAATTCCATATGACGGATAAACTTTTGGTGCAAGCTTTGCAAGCAGGCAGGAGCCGCCGAAGAGCTTTGCAAAGCACTTGATTGGCTGTGCCATAACGTTGCCGAGTCCCTTGACCATCTGCTTTGCAGGCTCGGACATTTTGGACTTAAATACCGTGTGCTTCTCGCAGTAGTTCACGAGTGCGCCAAGTCTTGCGATAGGCGTATTCTTCGGGGGCTGTGAGCTGTGTCCGCCCTTGCCGCGTGCGATAAACTTGACGTTTGCAAAGCCCTTTTCAACTATACCTACCATACAGGCGTCCTTTGTCATCTGCTTCATAAACTTGCGGATGATTGCGCCGCCCTCGTCTACGACGATATGGGGCTTTACGCCGTGAGCCTTAAACCAATCTCTTGCCATCTCCGCACCGGGACCGGAATTCTCCTCGCAATCGCTGTATGAAAGATATACGTCCTGCGCTGGCACGAAGCCCTCTTCAATAAGCTCGTCAACAGCCTGTATTGTGCTGAACAGTGTGTTCTTGCAGTCCATCGTGCCTCTGCCGTACACCTTGCCGCCCTCTACCGTTGCGCTGTACGGGTCGTACTTCCAATTTCCGCCCACGGCAGGAACTACGTCCTGATGCGCCATGAGTACGACGGGGCGGGTGCATTGNNNTTNCCNTNCCACTTGTACAAAAGNANGTCGCGNCCNANCTCNATCTTCTCGCACGTAGCCGNNACNTGAGGNAACTCCTCGTCAAGCACCTTGTGGAACGCCTCGAAATACTCGTGACCGCTGTCAGTCACCGTCGGACACTGNATGAGCTTTCTAAAGCTGTCTATATAACCGTTCTGATTTTTCACAATCCACCTCTCAATATTTTTTTCTAATTGTAGTTTAACCCACAAATTTAGTCAACTTANGTCGTGCTGTCTTATTGTCATAACGCAGCTATTGCGCATTGCGCATCTATTGCGCACGGCGCAGCTACCGCGCATGGCNCGACATCACTCTGCTTACGCACCCTTGCGCAGCTTGCTGATTATATCCTTCAGCTTATCCATATCTATCGGCTTTGCAATATGCGCGTTCATGCCCGAATCCAGTGCCTGCCTTACGTCGTCCTCGAAGGCGTTTGCCGTCATGGCGATAATNGGTATCTTCTTCGCCATTGGATGCGAGCAGTTTCTTATCGCCTGNGTNGCCTCGTATCCGTTCATTACGGGCATCTGAACGTCCATGAAAATCATGTCATACTGTCCAACTTCCGAGCTTTCAANCTTCTTTAAAGCNTCCTCGCCGTTGCANGCNACCTCNCACTGCACCTCTTCTATATCAAGAAGCTCAAGCAGTATTTCNGCATTTATCTCGTTATCCTCGGCGGCAAGCACCTTAAGCCCAGCAAGCGACGTGCTTGCAACTTCTTCCTTGACCTCTTTCTTCTTGCCATTGCCTATCGCAAGCTTTTCTATCGCGTTTCTGAAATGCGATACGAAGAACGGCTTTGACAGACTGATATCAATTCCAACCGCCTTTGCCTTCTCCTCAATCTCGTCAAAATTGTAGGACGTAAGCACCATGATTGGCACTTGATTGCCAATTATCTTCCTCAAATGCTTTGCCGTTTCCAGTCCGTCCATTTCGGGCATCTTCCAGTCAAGCAGTACGATGTCATAGGTGGTTTTGCTTGCGTAAAGCTCCGTCGCAAGCTTTATCGCCTGCCTTCCGCCCGTTGCATAATCCACCGTTACGCCCGTATCCTGCATGAGCAATTGAATATTCAGACAGATGTCCTCGTCGTTGTCAACAACCAATATGCGGTTGATATTGTGATGCTGCCAAAACTCCGCTTCGTCCTCCTCTTCGCCAGCAATCAGAAGCTCCAATTCAAGCGTGAACGTAGTTCCCTTGTCAAGCTCGCTCTCGACAGAGATTACGCCGCCCATCAAGTCAACTATATTTTTGGTTATTGCCATTCCAAGTCCAGTACCCTGCGTACCCTTGTTCTTTTCGGTCTCCTCACGCGAGAATGGGTCGAATATCTCTTTTACAAACTTCTCGCTCATTCCTATTCCGTCGTCTTTTACGGTAATACGCAAATGCGCGTGATTGGGGATATTTTCCTCAAGCGCCTCTACGTTCAACTGTATATGCCCGTTATCGGGTGTATACTTTATGGAGTTCGACAAAAGATTGATAAGCACTTGATTGAGACGCAGCTTGTCCGCACTCACCTTATCGGGCAGCTTGCCCTTGGTTGAAATTTTGAATTCCTGNCCCTTNGCCTTTGCCTGCGGTGCCATAATNGAATACAGCTCCTCAAACATTTCGGGCAGGTCAAATTCCTCCGANTTAAGATTNGTCTTTCCGCTCTCAATCTTGCTCATATCCAAAATATCGTTTATAAGGCTGAGCAGGTGCTGTCCCGAGAAGGATATCTTGTGGATGTACTCCCTNACCTTATCGGGCTTTTCNGCNTCCTTCATAAGCAGCGTAGCATAGCCTATAATGGCGTTCATCGGCGTACGGATATCGTGCGACATATTGGCAAGGAAGTTGCTCTTTGCCTCGTTTGCCGACTTCGCAATGACGAGCGCCTCTTCTAAGCTCTGGCTCATCGCGCGCTCCTTNGTTCTGTCAGAAAGCACCAATACAAAGCGGTCCTCGTCATTGTACAAGGAATGATACATAGTCACGTGGAACCAATACTGCTTCTGCTCGTTCAAATGCTGCAGGCGTACGTCAGTCTCCCACGTGCGCCCAATCGGAAGCTCTTTCAAGTCCTCGTCNGTNAAAGATACGTAGCCCTCNGCAAGTGCCGACGACAATACGCGTATATCCTTGCTCACTTCCTCTATATCAAGCCCCAATACCTGCGTGATATTGTTGCTTATATAATTCGCCGAATGGTCCTTTGGTGAGAACAGAATAAAAATATCGTTGGAATTTAAGGTCAGCAGGTCGAATACGTCGTTTCTTGACTTAATCTCGCTTTCCTTTTCCATCTCGCGCTCTCTCGTCTTTCTCCTTCCAACCATTATCGTATACCAAACGACAACCGCACCTATTAGCACGAATATAATCGCCATAACAAGTATGGTCTGCGTACGGAAGCCGTTCATGCTCGCGTTTATAACCTTGCTCGGCACAAGCCCCATAAACATCCAATCGTCAAAGCCTATAGGCTGATACGTAAGATAATACTCTACGCCAACCTCTTTGTCGTAGATGAGCATCGTGTCCGCCTTTTGAGTCTCGCCCTCGGCGGAATCCGCAAAGTCCTTTCTAATCTGTTCAATGGATTTATTCTTAAGCTCAATTATGTTTTTGTTGCCCAAAAAATCAAGATAGTTGGTTATCGCTTCAAAATCGTTGTTATCGTCAAAACGCGGCGAGCCGACCTGCAATATAAGCAAACCGTTCGCGCGAGTTATGTAGCATATGCCCTTTGAATCAAATGCGTCAACCTTAAGCAACGCACTCATCTTTTCAAGGTCATACAAAAAGCCCATTGAATAGTATTCAAAGCCGTCATAATTGTACGTATGCGTATGCTGAAAATCTGCGTCATTGTCTGAGCTCTGATAATCTGCCACAAACATCAGATATATTTTGCCGCTTTCATCCTCACAAAGTATGCCCGCCTGTTGCGCTTCAAGCATGCTCTTTACGCTACGCTTGAAGTACAGCGTCATTTCACTGTGAGTAGTACCAAGACCGCTCTTGCAATCGATAGCGTACGACCACTCGTCACCATCTTCATCGTGTACTCTTTCATCCTCTTTCAAAAAGACGATATCTGTAAGACTGCGCGCCTCTTGTTCGGACTCAAGAAATCTATCAAGCTCCGACCGACCGTCCTCACTGTCGTCCAAGTGGTCTATCGAATAATTTATGTGATGCTTGATTGCATTCAGCGTATCGACGTTGCTCTTTGCAACAACGCCGAACTTATCGTTTATCTGCGCGGCAACCTCGTCAAGATGTGACGCGCTCTCGTCGAATATGTGCTTCGATGTAGATATAGAATACATCACAATCGTGACAACAACCGCTATAACGCAAACCAGCGTTATAAGAATCTCTTTCCACTTCTTTTTTAGAAAACTCATCATATCGTTTTCTCCCTACGCGTGCGCACGCATCGCGCATATAACTGATATAACTATTATAGTATCATTATTAAACTACAAAATCAACTTTATCAAAAAAATAAAACAGTATTCTTTTTAACTCTAAACATAAAAACAACTGCAACTCTAAAATTACAAACATTGCAATTAGCTACGAAAGTTTCCAAGAAAGCAAAAACACCGCGTTGCGGTGTTTTGGTGCATCCTCAGGGACTCGAACCCTGGACCCACTGATTAAGAGTCAGTTGCTCTACCAACTGAGCTAAGGATGCATATCTTGCGACAAGTACGCAACTTGCGGTCATCGTCGCTGACAAGATATAATTGCTACGGCAAAGCCATAGCAAGTGGAGCGGGAGACGGGATTCGGACCCGCGACTTTCACCTTGGCAAGGTGACACTCTACCACTGAGTCACTCCCGCGAACATTGATACTATACCAAATCTTATCTAAAAAAGCAACAATTTTTTTATGGTTTGTAACATATTTTTGCGAATATAGCAATTTTTTTTGTACAAATACGCGCTAAGGCAGTTCTTGCGTTGGTGAATTTGCCCCAAATCCGTGTCGATATTGCTTTACACTTTGCAAATTTGTGCTATAATATGCTTACGCAGATGTGGTGGAATTGGCAGACACGCCAGATTTAGGTTCTGGTGCGAGAGCGTATGGGTTCAAGTCCCTTCATCTGTACCAAGCAAAACCCGAAGCGAATTTCGCTTCGGGTTTTGCAATTAAATTCGCCTAATGGCAAGTGATATAGCTACGCTATGAAATATTCCTATGGAATATGAAATGTGCTGCGCACGTTGTGGCGAATTTTATTTCATTGTGCAAAGCACAATTTCATACAAAGTATTTCACATCGCGATAGCGATATTTCATTGAGATTCATCTCCTTGACTCAATCGTCATCTTTTGCTATCTTTACGAGAATTGGGATTTCCCCTTCATCATCGTCATAGACGTCGTTCATGATGAATACGGACTGACATCTGCCCTCGCTGCAAATTTGATAGTCACCGAGCTTGCGGAGGTCTATGACGTCGCTCTCGGCGGCGCACGACATAATTGCATCAGCCTCCGCCGCCGTAAGCCATTTGTAGCACCTCATATGATTATACTCGCTATCTTCCTTTTCCGTCTTGATGATGAAATGAGATAGATTTGGATGCTCGGTGTGCATAAGTATACGGCAGTCGTTGGGGTTGAACTTCTCCCTATTCAGTCTTCCTTCAACTTCCATGGTCGTACACTCGACAATCTTTGGCACCCTCATATGGTCTATAATCTTAATTCCTATAACTTTCATTTTGTCACCTCTCTACTCTGTTATGCCGTAGCACTCAAGCGTAACGTCGTCAAACACTCCAAACGCCTTTTCCTTAGCCTTCTTTATTTGTTCCTCACTTAGAAACTGTGCGTTCCTT
>JAAVHW010000012.1 GCA_014799525.1 Clostridiales bacterium
CCGCTGAGGTCAACGTACACGACGTCCTCAAGCAGATACACGCCAAGCAAGGTCTTTGAGCTTCCGTTTGCATTGTACTTGACAAGCTCAAGCATGAGGTTGAGCGCGGGCTCTGCGCCGCTGAGGTCAACCGTCGCCACAAGGTCGAGCTTGAGGTATGCGCCGTTCTGATTACCGACTTCGTTGACAATGTTCAGCATAAGCTTTGCACTGTTCGCTTCGTCGCCAGGCAACAGGAGCTGGATAAGCTCGCTCAAGTCTATCGTGTTGTTGTCCGCTTTGCCGCTTCCGTACAAGGATACGTCAATGCTCATGGACAGCGTTGCCTTGAGGTCCTGAACGCGGACGTACTCATCAAGCTTGCCGTCACCATCTGCATCCATCTTGTCAATAAGGTTTTCAGAGAAGTCCTTGTTGAGCTTGACGTAGATACCGTCAATCGATGCGGACAGTCTGAAGTCGCCAAGCGACAGGTAAAGTCCCTTGCCAGCACCCGTATGCTCGCTGAATACAAGTCTGCTTGCGTCAACGAGGTCGTAGGTTGTGCCAGTCCACTTCGGATATGCGTAGGATACGAGTGCGTACTGTTCAGTAGATACAAGCACGTACGTATCAGATTGATTTGTCGTTGCGTCACCGCCAAGCACGTAATTGCCGTCCTCGAGGATGTAGGTTACGCCGCCCGTTACGTCCGCCCAGTTTTCACCGGTTACGCCGCTTTCAACGTACTTGCCGTTTGCGCCGTAGAACTTATTGTACTTTTCAACGGTCATGTAATCCGTCTTACCAACCTTGAAGCCGATGTTCAGGTTGAACTTGGGTGCATTGCCGCTGAGGTCAAACGTGATACCGCTTGTGTCAACGCCGTTTGACGTGTACATACCAGGCAGGAACAAGCTGAGGCTTTCTGCAAGAGCTGGGTCTATGCTGGACAGGCTTGCGAAAATTCTCGCAACCAAATCCTCTCTGAGTCCTATTGTGAGGAAGTCTCTTGCAAACAGCAGTCTGCCGATGAGCATATCGATGATGCCCCAGATATTTTCGGGCATTATGCCGTAGTTTACGTCCTCGTCAGCCGTTGCCGCTACGCCAGCTTCAACAGATGCCGTGCTGCCTGTTCCAAACAACGCCGCAAGGTCAATGCCCTCAATTGCGCCGTAGGAGAAGAAGTCACCCCATCCAATAAGGTCGCCAAGGTCGTTGACGTCTACGTACAGGCTGAGCTTGCCGTCGTTTACCTCCACCCACAGACGTGCGGTTGCGGTGCCTTCTGGGTGCAGGGTCGTCTTGTATTCAAGCTCAACGTAAATCGTCGCGCCCTCAAGCATATCCACAATGGAGCCGCCGTTTGCTATGAAGCCAAGCACGTTTGCTATGTTGAGATACGCCTTCACAGTGCCGCGGAAGGAAATCTCGCCGTTGAACTCTGCCTCGTTTTCAAGCGAAGCGATGAGGAAGTACAGATATTCGGTTATGTTCTCGTCACCGATGAACTCCGTCATCTGGTTCGTCCAGTTGATTATGTCGCGCGCGGTGAGCGTGATATCGAGGCTTGCGCCAAGCTCAACAGTCTGCAAGCCGCCGAGCATATCGAGGATGTTCGTCGTGCCGCTGCCGTTGAGGAGCTGATTGAGGTTGATGTCAAGTGCCGATACGTACTGCGTGAAGTCGTGCTTCATCGTGTACACGGTTACGCCATGGAATTCATCCGCCTCGTCCATATCCGTGTAGCCGTTGCCGTTTGTATCGATTGCAACGTAGTTCTTGCCGTCAACGGTGATTATCTCAAGCTTTACAGTGTCCGAAACAGTCACGTAACCGCTATTTGTAGTCGTATCATCGGACTCCGTGACCTCTCTGTACTGCATGTTGCCCTCGCCCGTGAAGCCCTCGAGCTGCTGTCTGTACATAGGCACGTATCTGCTGTCCTTATCGACAACATACATGAGACCTGTGAAGTTCTTGAATGTGTCCGTGTTCCAGATTTCTCTGTAGTTCGCGGATTTAAGTCTTGTTTCAATCTCGTTGATTGGCACGTACTCGCCATTGAGAGTCGTGTAGAGAATACCCTCAAATCTCTCGTCATGGCTGTACTGCGCGTCATACTTGGAGCCGAATGCATATCTGCTTGTCTCAAGCACCTCAACCATCTTGGCAGGTGATTGCGTGTAACGCTGAGACGGTCCGTTGTAAAGAACCANATTTCCGTCCTCATCCTTGTACGCATCCTTGCCGTTTTCATCCTTGAACAGCTCAACGAAGTCGAAGGATTCAAAGTTTCTTGCAAAGTTGCCGTTTTCGNCAAGGTTGAAGTTTGCATAGTAGAATATGCTCTGCTCGCCCGTCAACTGCTTCTTGACGTCCTCCTCTCTGCCGAACAGGAGTGAGGATGACGTATTCGTGCCGTTTGTACCCTCAAGCGCAAACTCAAGATTGAGNACGGGGACGTTGTTTGTATCCTTATCCGTGAATACGAGTGCGCCAAGTGCAAAGCTATACGGTGCNGCGTTCAGCTTGACGTATGCCTTGACGTTGGGCAGAATCTCGCCAATCGTAGAATCAGGTGAGAGCTCGTTCAATATCGCCTTGAGGAAGCCCGAGGTGATGTTGAGCGCGATTGCATTTGTAAAGATGTTGATGAACAACGAAGCGTCGTTTGAGGACTGACCGCCTTCGTAGATATCTTCAACCGTGGAGTCAGCCGCNGCCATTGCGTCCTTAGACGAGCTGGTCTCGCCAAGCACTCCGTTGAGTACCTGCTCAAGACTGTACTGGCTAAGGTCAATATAAATCTTTGCGTCGTTGCCAAACAGCCACGCGAGGTCAAGATACAGACCCGCTTCGCCAGTCACGATATCGCGGTCGTAGTAGATACCCACAAGGTGAGTCATAGAACCGTCCGTGCGCTCCTCGTTTGCGCCNGTCGTGCTGTTTACGTAGCCGCCGCTTGTCAGCTTNTCCGCATTCTGCTTCCACAGGTCAATTGCCACGTCAAGGTCGTAGATGTGGAGCTTGAACGGAACCACCGACAGCATGAAGCTGAGGTTTACACGCAAGGAGAAGTACAGTCTGAAGACGTCNCCCTCCTGCNCCTGCAGCATCGAGTCAAGGCTGCCGAATATGCCGCCAAGAACGTCGGATATNGTTTCCTTTACGCCGTCATAGTTGTCGCCNAGGCTGCTGTTTACCCAAATCTGTACNGAGCCAATCGTGCCGTCCTCAAACGCCTTGTCTACCTCAGCGTTGCTCATGCGCACGTAGTTGCCCTGATACATCTTGTATGCAATGCCGTACAGGTCGCTTGCGCCTGCGTCCTTGCCGTAGATTTCCTTGAACAGCGACTCATTGTACAGGCTGTAGTCAAGGAATATCTTGCCCGCATTGACGACGAGGCTTCCGCGCAGGTCGAGNGACAGATAGAACAGCTCGTTCAAGGATACGTAATCCTTATCGGGNGCTACGAAGTCGCTTGCGCGCGGGATACGGATTTGATATTCCGTATCGCTGTACTTGTCAACGTCGGCAGCGTCGATAAGCTGCTTCTTGTCCGTTCTGTAGACAATCTTTCTGTACATATANGTACGCTGAATCTTCACATAGGAGTTGCCAGTGTACANATAGTAATCCTTTGCNACCTTAGCGTCGATATCCGCAAGATACTCGGGGAAGTCGCTCTCGCTGGTTGCCGCCTTGACGTACTTGCCGTTTGCGTCAAGCATATACAGGCTGTCAAGGTCTATTGCGTAATACTCGTTCTCATGCTCGTAGAAGCGAGGATTGCTTACGTAGCTTGCTCCTGAGAACGCGCCGTTTACATAGTAGTCCTCCTGCCATGAGCCCATTCCGTCGGATTCTTTATCCTCACTTGAGTAGATGTACTCCTCAACGTCGTGATAACGTACGCTCTCGGGAATGCTTGTGATGCCGTTGGCTGCCGCTTCGTAGCCGTAGATGTAGTTGTACTCCACAGCTTCNAATGNCGGAGCGTTTATCTCAAGACCAATGCCGTAGTTCCACAGGAAGAGCTCCGCCGTGACGAATGCGTTGCGAGTAGACAGTCTTTCTACTACGCAGAGGTCGTCCGTAGCATCGGTGAACCACTCCTTAACGACGTTGTTTACAACGGTCTTTGCAATGTAGTAGTGACCGTCAACAAGCGTCGTTTCGTCGTCAATAACGGTCTGCGTACCTGTCGGAAGCGCCGTTACAACGGTGTAAATCTGCGGNGTGTTGATGCCAAGCGCCTTAGCACCTGCNTGCTTGACGCTGTTCTTGATATGCTCGCTGTTTGCAGACGCATATTCCACAAACGTATTTGACGGATTGCCGGAAACTGCGTCGATAAGTCTGATGTAGGAGCTTGCGGTGTCTACGTCATAATAGAACGCCTCGCCTGCAAGCACCTTCTTATCGTATGCAGCCTTTTCAGTCACGCTGAGCTCTGTGACAAGCTGGAACGCNCCGCTGTCNGCAACATAGTATCCGCCCTTAGTAGTATCGCTGTACTTGGTGACGTTGTATCTCACCTTCGTTGCGGAAATNGTCTTTTGCACCTGATTGAGTACAGCAGCCTTTTCGTCCGCACTTGCATTCTCAACTCTTTCAAGCAGCTCGTCAAACTGGACGAAGGANTGTCTTGTAGCATCCGTGTAGATGGTGAGGTTAGAGTTGTTTGCAAACAGGTCGGGGTTGAACTGTATNGCGTCATCACCCATGATGAGGCTGAGGATTGCGTTGATGTAGTCGGGCTGTACGAGCAACGACACAAAGCGTGACGTAATGCTGAAGCCATACACAAACGACTTNATGTAGCCGAGGATGCTGTCGGGAACNAGCGGGAATATGCTGTCCTCATCCGCAGAGCCTGCTCCGTCGTCTGCNGCCATAGCGTCGCTTGATGAGCCGCCAATCATGCCAAGCACCGTGTTGAGCACCTCTGTCATCGTCTCGCCGTCAGCGTAGATGACGGGCAGATTGAATGCACTCAAATCGAGAGTTACACCGCCGTTTACACGCTTGAATGCGCCGTACTGGTTGGGATGGCAGTAGCTGTCGTCGTAAGAATATCTTACGCCGTCGTACTCGGGATTGGTTATCAATTGATAATTGCCGTCGTTCGTNCGATAGAACTTNCCGTCCTTAGTCTCATAGTAGTGGTCAAATCTGTCATCGGGGTGGACGTATTCCTCGCTGTTGATATTCTGATTTGCACTGGTGAGCAGCTCAAACGTACCGCTGAGCATATANATGCCAATCAAATCCTTGAAGTCAGCGTCGTTTCCGCCCTTGGTCTGCAACTTAATCTGCAAGTTGAAGAAGCTGATGATATCCGACAGCAATGAGCCAAGGTCAANGCTTCCGATATTNTGAATGAGCTTCAACAGCATCTCGATGTTTTCTGCGAGCGTCAAATCTGCGTCGCCGCCCAAACCGTCGTTGAGCTTTTCACGTGCATACTTGATGAGTGCAACAATCTGTACGTCGCCCTCAATCAACAGACGAATCTGGCGCTTNACGTCGCCGCCGTTATCCGCTTCGGAAATNATCTTGACCAAATCCTCGCCNACCATCGTCGGAAGGAATGCAGTGATGATAGAGCTCAAATCAATATCATTTTCTGCGCCTGACTTGAAGTCGGTCGTAAGGTCGATAACCTCGCTAATCTTGATACGGTCAAGGTCGCCCCAGTCGGTGTACTCTGCCATTTCAGGACCGCTGAGCGTGTAGCTTCTGGAGTTGGTGAAGGATACGCTGAGGTCGCGTATTGCAAGCACCAGCTGGAGATTCATATCATACTTGCCNCCGTCGCCAACAAAGCTGTTGTTTGCAAGCGCGCCCGCCTTGTAGGAGTAAATTACGTCAGTCTCGCGGATTTCAAAGTATGAACCAAGCTTTTCGATGCCGTCGCCAGAGAGATTGTCNACAACTTCTCTAAGNACAAGCTTACCGCTTTCAAAGAGAACTCTGTATCTTACAAANTTANTGACGTTTTCGCCGTTTTCGTTCACCGTGCTNTCCGTCGGCTTGACGACGCGCATATACGTGCCGTCAGANCCCATTATGTAGTACGGCTTCTGAGTGGACGTTTTTCCGTTCATGTCAACGCCGCCCTGCGCTCTGAACACGTAGAATCTTTCATCGCCGCCGTTCTGAAGCTGAGCTATAACGGACTGCAATTCCTTAGAACGGTCCTCATCACTCTTGTTTTCATAGACAGCCGCCTTTTCAAATCTTCCGCCCGCAAGACCGAGAGCAACCTTCAATTCAAGGTCAATCATATCGGAGGTGTCAAGCTTAATTTGCAGGCTGCCGTTTATCTCGTCATAGAACAGAGTGTGGATATCAAAGCCAAGCAAATCCTTGGGGATGTAATCCAAAACTGTCTTGAACAGCTTGTCGCCAAGTGCGATTGTAAGCAAATCCTTGTTGAAGAGGAATGCAAGTGCGAGGTCGTTGTTTGTAAAGTCAACATCGCCCTTTGCGCTCGTCACACTGTCAGCCGCGGTGAGAGCGTCACCCGAGGATGCCGCCGTGCTTGCGCCCGCAACAAACAGGTTGTCCATATCCACCGTCAGCAAGTTGTTGAGATAATCGCCGAAATGGAAGTCCGTAAGACGCATCTTAGGAATGTCGAATGCGTCAGAGAAGTCCATGTAAATGCTGCTGTTGATGTAGTAAATTCCAATCCACTTGAGGTCATAGCCCGCTTCCGTGACAGTGACAAGCTCCAGCGCGAGCTCGGAATTGGTGATATTCTGCATATCCAGCATAAGACGGAAGTCTATTCTGAAGTGTGCAGAGGAATAACCCTTCGTCGTAGACGGAATGTCAATCACAAGACCCGTCAAGTCGCCGAGGATGTTGCTGAAGATTCTGCCGAAGTCAAGCGTACCTTCGGTGATACCAAAGTCAAGCTCAACGGAGAATTCAACGGTAATCTTCGTATCATAGAAGGGGTTGGTCGGCATATCCGGAACCGTAACCTTGACGTCATCCGCCAAATCACGCGTGTACGGAGTTTCTACGTTGTTCAACGAGAAGCTGTGTACCTTGCCGTCGATGATGTAGTCGGGCAGCAGCTCAATGCCAGAGCCGAAGCCGAGGTTGATACCGCCGAGGCTAAGTCCCATGCTGAGGCAGCCCGTCGTGATGTCGATGCTGAGCATGAAGTCGTCAATATTCTTGTAGCTTGTGAGCGTACGATAGTAATACTCGCCGTCATAGCTCGCAGGAGGATTCTTCACGTAGCCGTAGAGTCTTGTAATCAAGGACGTGGCAACGCGATACTCACCGTTGTAGTTGACGTAGCGGAAGTCCTCCTCACCGTCGCCGAACGTGTCGTAGGTGAAGATGTTGGAGCTTACGTATGAATTTCCGTCATAGGCGTACAACTCATATGCCTTGAGGCTGACTGCAACCTGATTGTCAAGCATCACGTAGTAGTTGGAACCGCTTGTAATTTCCTTTGCACTCGTAACACGCAGTACGGGTACGTAGCGCACACCCTCGTGCAAATACGTCTTGCCCTCAACGAAGGACTCGATTCTGTTTTCGCCGCTGTCGCTATCGTAGATAGGCGTATCCACTGTGGAATAGTAAGCATATCCACCGTCAACGAGTGCCACGTAGTAGCTCTCAAGTGCAACCTCGTCGAAGCTCTCTTCCTCGTAATAGCCGTATCTGTCCTCATCGTACAGACCGCCGAGTCTGTTCACAAGCGCAACTGCAAGCTCATACTCGCCGTCAATCAGAACGTAGCGGTAATCCTCTATGTTTGCGCCATAAATCTCGTGTGTGAATACGTTAGACTTTGTATACGCCGTGCCGTTGTAATCGTACAGGTCGTACTCGTCAAGGCTTACGTACTTGCCGTTTTCAAGCAACACATAGTAGTTGCCGCCAGTGACGTCCATTGCATTTGCAACACGGTCAACAAGCACGTAGTCAGTACCGTTGTTGAGATACGTACCGCCTTCAACGTAGCTCGGAATCGCGTTGTACGCGTCACCGTTCTTCTCATAGATAGCGTTTTCTGCCTTGCTATAGTAGCTATTCTTGCCGCCATTTGATACGACGTAGTATTCTTCAAGCTCAACGTCATCAAACTTGCCTGCNTCCCACTTCTCTTTTTCTTCCTGATTGGTTATGCTTGAAATCTTCTCATAACCAACATAGCTGTGGTCTACGCCGAGCGTAATCTGCATCGCGTCAAAGACCTCATCAAGACGGCCGAGGTCGGGAAGNATCGTAGCAAGCACGAATGCAAGGAGTGANCGCGTCAACTGGAGCTGCAACGCCGTATCGGTGTATGCAAGCGCGATAAGCGCGTCTCTCTCTGCAGCAGCCTTTTCGTTCTGNGTGCTGTNGTCNGCAGCAGCCTGTGCGTCATCAGGCGTATTGCCNCCGCCGATNCCGCCGATAATGCCGCCGATTGTTCCAACAATCTTCTGTGCTTCCTCGAAGAAGTTGTCTATGCGTGAGTAGTTCTCAACAGATGAGAGAATGCTCGACGCGTCNATATAGAGTGAGCCGCCGCTCAGATACAAGCCGCCCATAACCTTCAGTTCNCCGTTGTTGTATCTTGCGAAACGACCGTTAGAAGCAACCTCAATAAGCTCAATAGCAAGCTCTATATCATTCAAATCGCTGTTTGCAATAAAGTCGCTGATAGAGGTCTTGCCTGAAGCAAGTGCCTTCAAATCAAGCTTTGCAATATCGACGTTCGCGCCGATATTGATACCAATGCCGCCGTTGAACACCGACTGTGCCTGCAATTCGATAAGCATCTTGCCAAACAGGTCGCTGACAAGACCGCCTACGTTGTAGGTTTCAACACTGCTGCTGTTGAAGTACACCAAGCCGCTTACGCCGAGATAGATGTTCTGGTCNGTATACTCGGGAGCGTTCTGCTTGGAGAACAGTCTGATTGCNGAAAGCGCAATCGGCTCNNTGTTTTCGCCACNAATAATCGTGCTCTTTTCTGAATAGTAGGTATCCGTCTCGCCTGCGAAGTCCTTAGCATTGACGTAAATGTCATTTTCTTCATCGTAGACGTAGTCGCCCTTTCCATTCACCTTTTCGTAGGTCAGCTCTTCTACGGTCTCGCCCTTATACTTGACGTATTTGCGAGCGTATCTCACCGTATTTTCGCTGATGTTCTCACCAGCCTTNATNTGACGGTAGAAGTTGCCCATCTTCACATATTCGCCGTCTGCACTTTCTTCAAANGCGTAGTACAGNGTGCCAATCTTGACGTTGTCCGTCTCAACTGCGGTGTAGCTGTCATANCCGACGATATTGAGGATATTGCTGATGTAATCCTCAAGGCTGATGAAGTCCCACTTCTCGTAGTCNCTGAGCAGACCTTCATAGTCAAACGTGCTGATGAGGTCGAAGCGTGCGTTGAGTCCGAGCAACAGGTCGATATCAAAGTTCTTNTTNCCNGTGATATCGGACGGGTCGCTTACGTTTGCAAGCGTCGTCTTGAGCTCGAGTGCGAGCATATCGTAGCCGTTGATGCTTATGCTCGGGCGCAGGAACAAGCCAGACTTCTCCTCGTCAAGCACTGCATAATCGTTGTTGAAATTGGTGTTGAGAATGATAGACAACAGGTNGTTTGCCATGTTCTTCTTGAAGAACACGCCAAGTGCGTCAATTCTGTTGAGTGTGGAGTTACCCTCCCACGGCGTTGCGCTGAGGACGATACCCTTGACAAGCACGTTGAGCAACTGCACGAAGGAGTTTTCACCCTCCTCGTCTGCCGCAGCTGCAGCTTCGCCCTTAGCCGTCGTGGACATAAGTCCGAACGACTCAAGCAGACCAAACAAATCCATCTGAATCTTCGGTCCGTTTACACCAGACGCGTCAACGTAAACCTTGCCGTCAACCATGTAAATCGTAATCTTGGACTCGCTCGCCGCACCGTCCTCGTATGTGAAGTCAATGCAAATCGAAGCCTCGAGTGCCTTGAGTATGGTCACGAGGTCGAATTTCAGAGCATTTATGTCGATATTTGTCAAATCGGTTATGCCGAGCGCTTCGGTGTCAAGACGGAGCTTGAGGTTCATCATGAAGCCGTCGTTCATCGCGTCGTCGAGCATAAGGTTCAAGCCGAGGTGCGCAAGCATCGCAGCAAGAGACACCTTCTCGCTTTCAGCGTCAAAGCTGACGTTGTAATCCTTTGTAGAGATATGAATTACAGGCAGCAGGAAGCCGGCAAGCGCATTCTCAATAGAATCAATGCCAAACAGCAGGTCAAGCACCGTATCCATGCTGAAGCCGTCACGGATGTAGTGACCCTTGTCGTCCTGAACAAACTTGCCGTCATACTTCTGATAGGAATATCTATCAGATGCCTTATAGGATGCAAGCGTACGCTCGCTTTCGATGTAGGTGTAGGTTGCACCCGTGCTGTAATCCACGAGCAGGTTGAGGTCAACCTCAATTATGCGGGTATCCTCACGCTTTGTGAAGTGCTCCTTATAGAGCTCCTTGTTTGCGTGGTCGGGATTTTCTGCATTATATTCAACATACTCAAGAACGCCGTTTCCGCTGTCCACAAGCACGTACAGCTTTTCGGGCTGCGTACCGGCACCTGCCTTATAGACGTCCATTCTGCTTATAGCGTTTTCAAGCTTCGTAGAGATGAGGTTGTATGCGTCGCCGCCGACACCCGTCTCAATATCGAGGTCGCCAAGCTTCAAAGCAATTGCAAGCAATGAGCTGTCGATATTTATAGCAAGCTCAACCTTCGGGCTTACCTGCAGGTCAACCTTGACCTCCAAGCCGAGGTCGAAGCCTTCGATGATTGTATCGATATCATAGCCAAAATCAAGCGTAAACAGCTCAACGTTCGCAGGGATATTTGCACTGCTTATTCTTGCAAAGTTGCCGTTGAGCTTGATATAAAGCTGTTCGGTGCCAGTTACTTCTTCAACCTTAGTTTCCGTAACCTTATCCTTGAGGTAAACCTTGACGAACGCGCCGTTTGCGTCCTCAACAAAGGAATCGCCAACCTGTGCGTAGCGCTCGATATAGGAACCTGCATTCTTGTCGCCATCGGGTATTGCGGTGTAAATTGAATTTCCGCCGAGCAATGCCGCGATAAGACCGATTATGACGTTCTGCGTAACGAGTGCGCCAAGCTTGCCGTTTGAAATGTCAAGCATAATGCTCATCTGCTGCTCTGCGCTGAGCGGAGCCACAGGAGCGTCTGCCGCGGTCATAGCGTCTGCGCTCGTAGCCGCAGTTGCTCTGCCAAGCAAGTCGGAAATGACGCCGCAGAGCTGTTGCGCGATATTGGTATCTTCAATATAGAACGCGTCCTCTGCAAGACCGCCCAAATCTATATAAACGGTAGGACCATTTATATATAGAGCCATAATATTGCTGTTTTCAAGCGCGTTTGCAAGCTCGATAACAATCTTAGTATCGTTGGGGTTGCCAAGCGTGAGGTTTGCACCGAGCGTGAGCTTGAGCTGATATGAGATATTGTCTTGAATATCAATGCCCATCGCGATGCCGAGATTTTGCACNAACAGGTCGATGTAGTGCTCAAGGCGCAATTCCTCATCCTGCTTCTTGACGTCGATATCAANGCTGAGCTCNCCGCTTATAGAGATGTTATCAAGGTTTTCAGTACCCGTATAAATGCCTCTGTTGAAGTCGGCAGGAAGCACTGANTCCTCNGAACCTATGCCAAATCTTATTGAAGAAAGGCTTATGCCAAGCTTTACAGGGTCAATCTGGAGCTGCAAAGCAAGCGCATACTTCCATGCAAAGCTGAGATAGCTCTCATCAGGATTGAGCTTGATGAACTTGTCGGGTGCAATGTTCGTGCCGGCAATCATGTTGACAAGCATCGTGACGAGTGCCTCTGCGAAGTTGACGTTAAGTCCGTTGCTNTCAGCATTTATCTCGCCGACNAAGTTGCTCAAAGCNCCGAATACTTCAGTTATAACGCCGCCCGACTGCTCAACGCTTGTCGTAGCCGTTTCATCACCGCTCTTGCCNATGTTGGACAAATCGAGATTTGCNATGGATACGTGGAAGTCATCCAACAAGTCAATATACAACGTGCTTGCGGCATTGCCGAACGCNTTGTTTGAATACACNAGTCTTGCCGCNAGAAGGGTTGCTTCCTTACGCTCGTCNGCGTTCATCTTGTCCGCTTCCTCAATTGCGACGTTGTAAAGCTCAATCGCGAGGTCGGAGTGAGAAAGTATGTAACCAAAGTCAANAAGCTGAACGGGGACGTACAAATCCTCTTCCGTCAGATACTGAACAGTGTTGCTGCTCTTGTCCTCGCTGTTGTTGATATTGACCTTGACGTAGTAGCCATCTCTTAGCACGTATGCCGTGCCGCTGCTGATATTTGCAACCTTCGTAAGCGCAATGCCGTCTACGGTATATTCCTTTACGAAGAGCTGCTGACCGCTGTACGCATTCAAATCATCAAGATTGACCTGCGTATACTTCGTGCCATTGAGAGTATAGACCTCCGTGCAGACCTTCTTTTCAACGTCCTCGAGCGAAATTGGCATAAATCTCACGTTCTGAGTGAGGTCAATCGGGACGTTTTGATTGAGTCTCAAATTGAGTGCAAGGCGGAAGCCGATATTTGCGCCCGCAGGAACGGGAACGCTGTAATCGACGAGCATATCGTGCAGGAATGAGCCAATCGAGTTCGAGTCGTCAGCAATGAATTCCGACAGCCACTCGCCGACAGTCCATTCATAGCTGCCAGCATTTGCTCCAATTGAAATTGTGCCCTTCGCCTCCGCAAAGATGGTGGGAAGCACGATATCGCCGTTATCGTTGAAGATGGATACCTCGGTGTAGCCGCCGTCATCCTGCAATGCAAGATACTCTGCAAGCGGCATAACCCTTCCGTCGTGAGTGAGGGACAGATATCCAAGCGAAGAACCGCCGACGTTGATAGCGACGTCCTTTGCATAAATCTGTGCGCCGATGAGGTTCTGATTGTCCTTATCGCCGATGTTTGCGTTGATTGTGAATGCCTTGTTGCCTCTGCTTTCAAGGTTTGCCCACGCGACGTCAACCCACGCGGTTATATCCGCAAGGTCGATACCCGTAAGCTCGAACAGCATATCCGTAAGTCCCTTTGCAAGCTCAACGGTGAAGTCGGTTGAGGTGAGCGTAGCGATGATAGAAAGCGTAAGAGCCTTCTTCGCGCTTATATCCATAATGTCGCCGTCAGCCGCAACACCAGCCTCTGCCGCAGATATGTTGTTTCCATTTATAACTATATTAGTATTTTGAGCAAGTAATTTAAGCAAGAACTCAAACAAATCGAAGCGAACCTCAAGCTTGTTGAAGCCGAAGTTGCTTGCGTCGATGTAGAGCGTCTTGCCCGAATAGTAGATGCCAACAAGCGTAGTAATGTCGCTGCCAAACTTCTTGCCTGTCAGACGAATCATAATTTCAGAGCTGTCATCCTTTGTATTCAAGCTCGTGCCGCCAAGCAGATACTGTACGATTGGCGACAGGTCAAGGCGAGCGCCAAACTGAAGCGCATATTCAAACTCGCCTCTCTCCTTGAAGGATACGGATGAGGTGCTGTAATTTGCCTCGTACCAACGCTGGTCGGTCTCGTCAAAGTAGTAATAGAGTCCGTTGTAGTTTGCAGGCACGCTGTCAATAGACTCGTATTCACCGGAAGGAGTCATCCAGTGCGTACCCTTGTTGCCGAACACGATTTCCGTCTTACCCTCAACGACAGTGACGTCAACACCGAGCGTCGCGTCAAGCGCAACGTAGGGGTTTTTGAGGATTTCCGTAAACTCATATGCCTTATAATCGCAGTATTTGTCGAGATAGCGAGTGCTTTCGTCAGACATACCAGCCTTCAAGCCGGTCACGCCGATGCCGATATCGAAGTTGTCGCCGATACCGAAGTTGAGTCCTATGCGGAAGTTTGTCAAATCCAAGCCGTTGGCNAGGGTTATGCTCAAGCCGCCNTCCACGCTCGCGTCGCCGATATCAATTGCAAGACCGTCTATCTTCAGCATTCCAATCAACTGATTGAGAAGGTCTGTTGCAAACGTGATGGAGATAGCGTTCTTTGCCGCCGTAAAGCCGTTGATGATACCTGCAACAAGCACGAGTACGTTGTCCGTTCCAAGCTCAACGTCGCCGTCATCCGCAACGCCTGCCTCGCTTGCACTGCCCGCACCCAAATCNAGACCGAGCATCTCCAAAAGCTCTGCGACGTTGACAGAAATTTGCTTGATGTTCAAGCCATTCTTATCATTATTGTTATTCTTATCATTAAATAAGTTTGCATTTATATACAAATAACCATCTTGCAAATATATCGCAAAGACTTCCGTATTGTCCGCCTTCTTAAGGCTAATCATTGCCGTAGAGTTGAGCAATGAAGCAAGTGAGAAGCCGCCCGACAAATCGAGGTCAACGCTGATATCTGCCTTCAAGCCCGTTTCCATTGACTCAAGCTCGAAGAGAATGTCGATAATCAGACCCTTGAGGCTGTCGCCAAGCTCGATGTCTTCGATGTTCACCTTCAACGCCGCAAGCTCGCCGCGCAGTGCCTCGATGTCAATATTGACGTCCGTAGACAGCTTGACGTGCAGAACGTCAGTGTTGAGTGCGCCGTCCTTTGTAAGCGCAAGATATTCGCTATCGTCAATATCCGTAAACGTCTTTTCAAACATTTCTCTGTTTGAAATAGAACCAAACGTAAGGTCGCCGCCAACAGTCAAAGCTGCGAGTGCGCCGTGGTCGTCCACATTGAGCGTCGCATTGATGCCAAGCGACTTCTTTTGAGCAAAGCCAAGGTTGTTGTACTCAAGCTTTACGTCCGAAACGGGGATAACCGCACCCTCAAGGCTGCTGCCTGGAGCGAACACCAGACCGAAGATATAATCAAGAATGCTTTGCGTCAAGCTCACTGAAATCTTGCTGATGTTGAAGATGTCGCCGTTCATTGCAATCGTAACGTTGTCGAGGATTGCGCTTATGAGGCTCATCGTGTCGAAAATTTCATTGCCGTCGTCAGCGGTCACTGCGGAGTGCTGCTTGACAATCGTGCCGTCGGAAGCAAACTGAGCATACTCCGCATTTGCGTCCTTATTGCCCTTGATTGCGCCGATAAGCATATCGAACAGCTCGTCAAACAAATTGTCGAGCGTTTCGTTGAGGTTGAGGTCTGTGACCTTAAGTCTCGTGTTGTCATTGCCGAAGATGCCGCTTGCGTCAATATACAGTGCCTCGCGGCTTCCGTCATAATACGCACCAAGGCGAACGTTGTTTTGGTCGCCTCTGAGCTCAAGCGCGATTTTTGTAAGCTCGGGGTTCTTCGTGTTGATATCCGCACGGATATTTATGACAATCTGATTTTTTTGCTGTTTGAATTCGAGATTCTTGCTGAACAGCGCCGCAAGCGTGCTCATCATGCTCTCGTCAAGATTTGCAAAGATATTCGTAAACAGCGTGCCGAATGAGCCGAGCACGTTGTCTACGGTAACAGTCATTTCATTCAAGTCGAGGTTGAGCGTAATGTTGCCCTCGAAGGTGAGCAATGAATATTCGTTTGCGCTCGTCTCAACGTAATCGTAGAAGGAAACTTCGCCACTCGCATTGTAGGGGCGTTCCTTAAGCATATCAACGACGCCGATATTGGGCTCGCCGACAAATTTGATGGTGTCAAAGCCAAGCGTAAAGCCGATGTCACTTCTGAAATCGCCATACTTGTCCCACACGTCCTGTGAAATCAAAGAATTGAAGTTGACGTCGATATCCGTTGTCAACGCCTTAAGCGCGCCGTTTTCGATATCCGCCTGAACGTAAATCGCCATGCCAGCAAGTGCGCCGAGCTTTCCAAGGTCAAGTCCGACAGCCTTGTTCACGAGGTCGATAATATCTACTGAAATGAGGGGTTGCAAAAGAGGAAGGATGCTTGCCACCAAAGAGAGGTCGCAAGGAATTCTGAGAGTTTCAAGTCCGCCACCCTTTTTGGCGAGAGTAGCGTTAGCGTCACCAAGGAGGAGTTTGGTGATGATATTCTCAATTGTGAGGTCAAAATCAAGGGGTATGAGGCTATGTATCAAATCGCCGAGGTTGTATCCGAACAACTGGTTGAAGATTACGTCGGAAACGTCAAGTCTCTGCATTACGCTGTACAGACCCGAAGCAAGCTTCGCCATATCGATGTTCTCGGTATAAACGACGTGCACCGCTTCCTGCTCCGTATTCATAGCACGCTTGATGCCGCGCATATCGGCAACGAGCTTGCCCTCGTAGTAATACATACCGACAAGCAGCTCGCCCTTGCCCTCTGTTGCGAGCTTGGACAATGCCGTGCTGTCATTTGCCGTGTCACCCAAATCCGTCTTCAGGAACTGGCGAAGTTCAATCAGTATTTCGCTCGTATCGTTTTCGCTGTCAGCAAGCAAATCTATTGCCGCGGCAATACGCATCACGAATACGCTCTCGAAGCCGTCCTTGTTAAAGCCGAGCACAAACGAATCGTCTACGCTTACGTACCTGCTGTCGTTGTCCTGAACTGACGCAGCGAACGCGGCATCCTTGAGCATTTTCCATGCAGTCTGCGCGCCCATCGTCTCAGCGTTCTCAATAAGAGGCGGCTCAGTTTCGTTTTGACCGGGACCACTAAGGTCAGGCAACGGGGTGTCCACTGTCTTGTGGTCGCAAGCAACAAGCCCCGCCGTCATCACGATTACGAGTATCAGCAGCAAAATGACCGATAAACTTCTCTTTCTCATACTTTCCTCCGAACCTACGCACACGCCCTCACGCGTGCATAGATATTACATACGTGCAAATTATACCCTACCAAAAGGCATTTGTCAATACCCTTTTTTGCACCAATATATTCCAAATTTCGCAATACCGTCACCGTCGGCATAAAAAAGTTTTTCCGCAAAAATTACGCACGGATTTACACGCAATAAAATGCAATTTTCGGCAATCTAATCGGGTATTCTTTTATAATTTTTGCAAATTCGCGCCATACGAACGACAAAAATATTCAAAGTTGTACAACAAGGGCTATAATCGCCAAATTTCAGCATTCTAACGCGGTGGATTTAAAAAGCCATTGACTTATTGCGACACAAACCGCCAAGCATCGCATTGACAGAAATATTAGAGAATGCTATAATTTTTTATTATGCAAGCAACACAAATTCTCATCCCCCAATCCACGCAGGCAAAATATATTCCCAGACAAAAGGAGCGNATCTGGGAGATAGATTTNATACGCGGAATTTGTGTGCTTTTGATGATACTTGACCATTTGAGCCTTCTCATTGGTGGATACTANGCCGTTTCCTGGTATGGATACGGCTGGTATAGGCTGGGGCTTGGCGACGAGTTTTCCCGCTTTTGCTATTACTGGTTTTACAATAGCGATGCACGCCCAATAATACATCATATTGTTCTTCTATTCTTCTTTGGCATATCGGGCATTTCATGTACCCTATCGCGCTCCAACAGCAAGCGCGGCGCACAGCTTATGATTGTCGCAATCATTTACACCATATGTACGGCGATTGGCGAGTACGGGCTTGGAATAAGCGAAATATTCACTACGTTCGGCGTTTTGGACTTCCTTGCGACGTGTATGCTGCTGTATGCCTTTGTACACTGGGCTTGCCGTA
>JAAVHW010000013.1 GCA_014799525.1 Clostridiales bacterium
GCTCCGCCGCCTTTTGTGCCTTCTTAAGCTTGCGGCGCTCTCTCCAGCTAAGCTTCTGCTCGGGCTCTTCCTCAACTTCAACCTCGAACTCCTCAATAGGCTCGCCCTCAACGACTTCCGCCTCGGCTATATACTCAGACTCACCGTCTGCGACAGGCTCTGCCTCAAGAGCCTCGGCATCTGCAACATACTCATCATCCTCAACGGCTTCAGCATCAAGAACCTCTGCATCAAGGGCTTCATCTT
Source organism: Clostridiales bacterium (assembly GCA_014799525.1). Taxonomy (GTDB): domain Bacteria; phylum Bacillota; class Clostridia; order Christensenellales; family CAG-917; genus CAG-475. Next base: position 247 of record JAAVHW010000013.1, read on the forward strand.
CACCGTTCTTTGCCGCCTTCTTTTGAGCTTTCTTAAGCTTGCGGCGCTCTCTCCAACTAAGCTTCTCTGCAGGCTCCTCCTCAACCTCTGCTTCAAGCTCATCATCAACAATTTCAGCTTCTGCATCAACAGCTTCCGCTTCCAACTCGGATTCAACGTCGGCAACGGCTTCCGCCTCGTCAATTGGCATAATTTCGGCTTCTTCCATTTCGACCGTTTCAGCCTCTGCCATCTCTACGGTTTCAGCTTCAGCCATAGGCACGGTTTCCGCCTCTGCCATAGCGGCGGCATCCGCAGGAACAAAACCCTCTGGCGGAGGAGTAGAAACATAAACGTAACGGATGTTTCCGCCCTCGCCGCCCTCACGACGGTCGCTCTCGTCGCTCATAAGCTGTTTGTGACGTGCCATGATATACAGCAAAAGGGCAAACAGCATAATTGCGCCGATTACCTCCACAACGGCAACGATAATTTCTATCAAGTAAATTCCGGTTGAACCGGTCGCTGCCAACAAATTCGCCAATAAATTCATTGAACTGTCTACCCCTCTCTTGCGTAGTTTCGATTTTGAGCCAAACTCAAAAATACAATCCGACTATCCGACCATGCTCATTGAGCCGCGTACCCGTTGGGCTTCATGCTCATTGAGCTCTAACGCTATGAGCCCCGTGCCGCAAGGGCGTAAACCGCACTCTACAAAAATAGAGACGCAAATACGCCGCTTGTATCCTTTGTGCCTTACGAGCGGTCAAATCGTCATTTTTTGAACTGCTACCCTATTATAGATATATGTTCTTAATAAATATATCACACTATATCTAAATAAATCAAGAAAAATGACACATTTTGTGTTGGAATTATATGGGAAAAATCACGAATTTCTATTTTACTTATCAACATTTAGCCTATCATGTCGCAAATTGCGGATATTGACGTGAAAACCTTGAAAAATCCAACGCGCACGTTTCAACCAAAAAGCATCACAAACTAAAGCTTTTCAAGATAAAATCAATGCGCGAAAATTTACACATAGACTGTCAAATGCACGCTGACATAATTACTGCAAAAAGCTCGTACTTCACTTGTCGGCAAATTGCATTTTTTTGCCAAAATACGCGGATAGAATATCAATTTCGCGCATTTTGCAACATAAACACTTTGTTAGGCTGCGCGTAGCTTTGACAATTTACGTCACACGATTTTACGCGAATCAGTGACACAATTCGTGCCTTTCTGCCGCAAAGCGCAAAATGGCATAACACGTCTTGGCGTCGCGTATCTGCCCATTCATAACCATCGTAAGCACCTGTTCATAAGGAAGCCTATGCACATTCAAAAATTCCTCATCGTCAAGATGCGCTTTTGCCTGCTTCAGTCCCTTTGCAAGAAAAATATATAAATTCTCATTGGTATAGCCAGGAGAAGGATAAAGCATTCCGTACGGAATTATCTCATCCGCGTTAAGTCCGACCTCCTCTTCAAGCTCGCGCTCCGCAGTGACGATAGCCTCCTCGCCCACTTCGAGCTTGCCCGCGGGAATCTCGTAGATGACCTCTCTATACGGATATCTGAATTGGCGCACGAGATAAACAAAATCCTCGTCGTCAACGGCAAGTATTGCCGCACCGCCGTTGTGACTTACGTATTCGCGCTTTGACGGTTTTCCGTCGGGCAAGGTGACATCGTCCACCCTAAGCTTTATAATGCGGCCGTCGTACAGCAGATGCGCCTCGGCTTCCTTTTCAATCAAAAACAAATCTTCATTTTCCATAATTACATTATATATCAAAATTTTGACGCGTACAACAAAATGCGCAAGTTTGTCTTTTCAAAGCGCGCACAATATGCTATAATAAAAAAACAAGCGTTTAGATGACGAAAAACAACCTTTATCAACTTATACAAATGCGAGGAATTGCCATGCAGGTTGACATATATGACTTCGATAAAACCGCAGTGCCGTACGACAGCGCGCTTAAATATTGGAACTGGTGTCTTTTGCACCGTCCATATCTCATCATCATCGTGCCATTTCAATTTATATGCAGTCTGCTTGCCTTCCTTCGTATAATTCCCATCCCCGTATACAAGCGCGTATGCTTTAGATTCGTACGTCTGCTAAACACAAAGAAAACCGTAAAACAGTTTTGGGACAAGCGGCAAAAGGACGTATACCCGTTCTTTCTGCCTGAGAACAGAAATGCGGATAGGAAATGCGTCCTTATAAGCGCAAGCCCGAATTTTCTTATCGAAGAGATTGCAGCGCGGCTCAAAGTGGACTATTGCATCTCATCACCGCACGATGAAAGGAGCGGAAAGCTTCTTGGCAATGTATGCCGCAGGGATGAGAAGGTAAAACGCTTCAGGGAATTGCTGCCCGATGCCGAGGTTTGCGACGTATATTCGGACAGCATAAAGCATGACAAATACATCTTCTCCCTTGGCAAAAGACGCTTCCTCGCAAAAAAAGGAACACTTAAAGAAATAAATTGCGATTTTAATTAAACGCACAAGGTTTCACGCGCCGATTGCATGCGGATATTTTTTATTTTGTGCCGTTTTGTTTTTCTATTTTCTATTGACTTGATATATTTATAAAGTTATAATATGTATAATTGTGTGTGCGCGTGCTTACGCGCGTGTGCAATAAGATTTCAGACAACATTTGGAGGTTATACTGTTATGAAAAAAATGACCATTGACGGTAATACCGCGGCGGCGCATATAGCATATGCTTTCTCCGACGTAGCGGCAATTTACCCGATAACACCGTCATCACCGATGGCTGAGAACTGCGACGATTGGGCAGGTCAAGGCAGAAAGAACATTTTCGGCAACGTATTGAAAATTGCTGAAATGCAGTCCGAAGCAGGCGCGGCAGGCGCAGTGCACGGCTCTCTTGCGGCGGGTGCGCTCACAAGCACGTTTACCGCAAGTCAGGGACTTTTGCTGATGATTCCCAACATGTACAAGATTGCGGGCGAATTGCTCCCCTCAGTCTTCCACGTTTCTGCAAGAAGCGTCGCAGGACATGCACTCAACATCTTCGGTGACCACTCCGACGTCATGGCTTGCCGTCAGACGGGCTTTGCAATGCTCGCGTCAAACAGCGTTCAGGAAGTTATGGACTTGTCCCTTGTTGCGCACCTCTCCACTTTGGAGTCAAGCGTACCCTTCCTCAGCTTCTTCGACGGCTTCCGTACTTCTCACGAGGTGAGCAAGATTGACGCTATCGAGTATGACGAGATAAAGAAACTTGTCAACTTCAAGAAGGTTGACGAGTTCCGCGCACGCGCGCTCAATCCTGAGCATCCCCATCAACAGGGTACGGCTCAAAACCCCGACATCTACTTCCAGAACAGAGAGGCGTCCAACAAGTTCTATGATGCAGTTCCTGCAATCGTACAGGCTCAGATGGACAAGGTCAGCAAGCTCACCGGCAGAAAGTACAACCTCGTTGACTACTACGGTGCAGAGAACGCAGACCGCATAATCGTCATTATGGGCAGCGGCGCAGAGGCTGTTGAGGAAACCGTTGACTACCTCAACGCAAAGGGACAGAAGGTCGGTATGATTAAGGTCAGACTTTACCGCCCCTTCCCCGCTGAAGCATTCATCAACGCTATCCCCGCGACGGCAAAGGTTATCACCGTTATGGACAGAACCAAAGAGCCCGGCGCACAGGGCGAGCCGCTCTACCTCGACGTCGTATCCGCTCTCAACGAGCATGGCGTGAAGAAGCAAGTTCTTTGCGGCAGATACGGTATCGGCAGCAAGGAATTCAATCCTTCAATGGTCTATGCAATCTTCGCAAACATGAAGGGCGAGAAGAAGGACCGCTTCACAGTTGGTATCAACGACGACGTGACCTTCCACTCTCTCGATGTAACTGAGAAGATTGACGCGTCTGACAACAGCACTATCTCCTGCAAGTTCTACGGACTTGGCTCTGACGGTACTGTCGGCGCAAACAAGAACTCCATCAAGATCATCGGCGACCATACCGACAAATACGCACAGGCATACTTCGCATACGACTCCAAGAAGTCTGGCGGTATCACGATTTCTCACCTGCGCTTTTCCGATAAGCCTATCCGCAGCACATACCTCATCGACCAGGCTGACTTCGTCGCTTGCCACAATGAGTCTTACGTACTCCGCTACGATATGCTTTCCGACCTCAAGGACGGCGGCACGTTCCTCCTCAACTCTCAATGGTCTCCAGAAGAGATGGATGAAAAGCTTCCTGCAAGCATGAAGAACGCTATTGCAAAGAAGCACGTCAAGTTCTACACCCTCGACGGTCTTAAGGTCGTCACCGCTCTCGGCACGAAGAAGGGCGTAAACACCGTTATGCAGGCGGCATTCTTCAAGCTCGCAAACGTCATTCCTTACGAGGACGCAGAGCGCTACATGAAGGAAATGATAAAGAAGTCCTACGGCAAGAAGGGCGACGCTGTCGTTGAAATGAACTATGCTTGCGTAGACAACGCTATTGCAGAGCTCAAAGAGGTCAACTATCCCGAAAGCTGGGCAACCACGACGACGGGTGCTGCACCTCTCAAGGTTCCGAACAACAAATACTTCAAGGAGTTTATTGCGCCTATCACCGCACAGGAAGGCGACAAGCTCCCCGTATCCGCATTCAATCCCAACGGAAGCGTTCCGACAGGCACGACCAAGTTCGAAAAGCGCGGCATCGCAGTATCCGTTCCGAAGTGGATTCCCGAAAACTGTATTCAGTGTAACCGTTGCGCGCTCGTATGCCCGCACGCTACAATCCGTCCTACCCTCGCAACCGAGGAAGAGCTTGCAAAGAAGCCGAAGGGATTTGTTACGAAGCCCGCAACTGGCGTAAAGGGCTATGAATTCCGTATGCAGGTCAGCCCGTACGACTGCACAGGCTGCTCCAACTGCGTAGCGGTATGTCCGTCCAAGCAGAAGGCTCTCGTTATGGAACCGCTTGACGAAGCTATCAAGAACGAGGCTAAGAACTGGGAATATGCGGCTTCCTTGAAGGAAACCTCCGCAGAGCTCAAGGCTGTAAACCTCAAGAACAGCCAGTTCAAGAAGCCTCTCTTCGAGTTCTCTGGCGCATGCGCAGGCTGCGGCGAAACTCCTTACGTAAAGCTCATGACTCAGCTCTTCGGTGACAGAATGTTGGTTGCAAACGCAACGGGCTGCTCCTCGATATACGGCGGTAGCGCACCGACCTGCCCCTACACCACCAACGATAAGGGCAGAGGTCCTGCGTGGGCAAACTCACTGTTTGAGGACAACGCAGAGTTCGGCTACGGCATGCACCTTGCATATAAGACAAGACGCTCAATCCTCGCAGACCAGATAAACGAACTCATTGAGCTTGGCGAAATCTCCAAGGATTTGACAAAGGCGCTCAAGAGCTGGATTGAGGGTATGGATGACGCTACTCTCTCCGAAAAGACTGCAAACAAGGTTCTCGAGCTTATGGAAGAAGAGAAGAAGGTCGTCAAGGGCGATTCTCTCAAGCTCCTCAAGGAGATACTTGCAAAGAAGGATTGCCTCATCAAGAAGTCCGTATGGATTGTCGGCGGTGACGGCTGGGCGTACGATATCGGCTACAACGGCGTAGACCACGTACTTGCAAGCGGCGAAGATGTAAACATCCTCGTTCTCGACACCGAGGTGTACTCCAACACAGGCGGTCAGGCTTCCAAGTCCACACCTACAGGCGCAATCGCGAAGTTTGCTGCAACCGGTAAGCGCACGAAGAAGAAAGACCTTGCTCTGCTCGCTATGGACTACGGCTATGTTTACGTAGCACAGGTCTCCATGGGCGCTGACATGAATCAGGTTGTCAAGGCGTTTGCTGAGGCGGAAGCATATCACGGTCCGTCAATCATCATCGCATACGCACCCTGCATCAACCACGGCATCAAGGGCGGCANGGACAACTCACAGATGGAAATGAAGAAGGCAGTTGAGTGCGGCTATTGGCAGCTCTTCCGCTTCAACCCCGACAACGTGGGTACGGAAACCAATCCGCTCTCTATCGACAGCAAGGAGCCGACTGGCGACTATCAAGCGTTCCTCATGAACGAAAACCGCTATGCTTCACTTGCAAAGATGAACCCCGAAGCTGCGCAGGCTCTGTTTGCACAGAATGAGGAAGACGCAGCAAACAAGCGTGCGTTCTACCTCAAAAAGGCAGAAACCTACAACAAAGCTGAATAAGCAAGTCTAACGCCAACGGCGTGATATGACAAATGCAGCCCACCGTGCAAACGGTGGGCTGTTTTCTACAAACGCGCACTTAACATGCTCGTTTATTTATTATAAAACACTTATTATAAAAAATCCGCATTCAAACGCGTGTCACCGTTGCCCTATTGACAATATTCGCCAACAGACGACAGCAAGCCGTTCAATCGTGACGGCTTGTGGAGAATAATGTCGATATTTTTCCGATTTTGAATGCTAATAAACATAATTCGACAAAATTAGTGTCTCAAACCATGTTTTATGGGCAAAGCTATATTGACTAATGCATTTTGAAAACCTTAAACTATATCCAGAGATTTGAAGCGTATTTAAATCTCTAAACTATATTCTTACAAACTCGGAGGGTTCAATATGGAAAACTTGCTCGTGACAATCGGCGAACTTGTAGCAACGGAAATCGAGGAGGTTGACAGCGTTCACTACCTTGACAGGACTATGGGAAATATGTTTTACATCTACTTGAAGGACGGGCGAAAGGTTTTGCTAAGCCTAATCGACAGCGAGCTGTAATGCCCTCTCAATCGCTTTAAACTCACACCGTACGTGCAAATAGAAGGCGTTCTGCAAATTTGTTTTGAGATTATAGCGAAAATCAAACGACATATAATAAACCCCACAAACAGACGTGTTTGTGGGGTTTTCTTAATAGCTTTTGATATCTATTACACGCGAGGCTCTACAAGCGTAGGCAAGCCGTCGTCAACAATCTCCCACGCGTCGGAGAAGCCAAGTGTAGAATCCTTATCGGTTGTGCTTATTGCCCATTCGCTGTCGTGGAAGTTTGCGCTTTCCGTTTCAGTGCCAACGGTCGTAAACTCGATGCCGTCAGGATACTCACTGTCCTTGTCAACATACTCTGTGCCGTTGCAGATGAGCAAGCTTTCCTTTGCATAGAAGCACTTTGCGTTTACAGCCGCCTTTTTCTCCATTGACGCAAACAGCTTGCCGAGATGATTGTCACCAGCATTTGTCACGTTGATAGATACAGTGGTAAACACAGAGCCAATCTTGCTCGTTTTCTCGTTGTTTTGCGAGTGTCTGCCCGCGATACCGCCAGCATAGACAGTGACCTTATCCGACAGCCCTTCAGCAACCGTTACGACAATTTCACCCACTGAGTAGCAGTAGTTAATCGCGCCGATACCCACCGTGGTGCCNGAGAGCGAGTCCGTTCTGATTGAATCGTTTCTGCCCATCAAGCCGCCGATTGAAAGACCGCCGCCACTNTCTGCCGCCTTCTCAAATGAAACATAGAGATTTGCATTGCTGTAGCTGTTGATTGCAGAACCCTCGTTTTTGCCGACCAAGCCGCCNATGCTTGCNTATTGCGTNAGCNAGCCTCCAACCTTAGCAGGATTTGCCACGCTNCAAAGCGTAACCGTNGCGTCNGTCTTGCCGATATTGCCGCCTACGACGTTCTCGCCAACGACACCGCCAAAGGTGAATTCATCAAGGCTTTCCACGCTATTTACGTTCAGCTTTANGGANGAGGTCANGATTGCGCCGCTGTTTACGCCGACTATTCCNCCCATTNTGAGATANGANNNGCTGCCGTTTTCAGGNNNANCGTCATTCTTGCAAACGATGCTCGACACNTTTACGTCCACCTTTACTGCNGAGATTTTGGATGAAGCATTGCTTTCACCTGCAACACCGCCAAAGGTCAANGCCTCGCAGTCTGCNGCAAAACGCTCAATNCTCACTTCACATTCAGAAATTACACCCGTCGTCGTCGAAGTTGCACTGTTGAGAGCCGTAATTCCACCAAATACAACGGTGTTAAGATGCTCGATACCAACTTCTTTGAGGATTACGTCGCAATTTGTGATAGTGCCGCCATTNCGCGTCGTGATAGCGCCCATATAGACGTTGGAGTTATACTTGCCGTCATTGTCCGCTATGCGAAGCGTAANGTCGTTAAACACGATATTTTTTATCTCACCGTCGCTGTAGCCAAACACTGACGCATGCTCGCCGTCGCCCCAAATACCTCTGCTGATTACATTTCTATACTCAAGCTTGCCGTCATCATATCTGCCGCCGTCGATAACNCCCTTAAAGACGTGNTCNCTATCGAAGAGCGGAGCAACTACGTTGTCAACAAAGTCGATATCGAAAATGCGAATATTTGCATTCAGTATATCCTCTATTTCAATCTTTTGCTCGTCGGTCGGATTCTCTACTCTGAGCTTTTTGGAAAGCGTTTCAAAGTCATTGACTGAAGCGATGTTGATTTCNTTCGTCCACTTGGCGTACAGCTTAAGCGTCACGTTGTTGAAATTGTTCTCGGCGTCCGCCGCGTCCATCGGAGACGTAGCAGATTCTGTATTCTTGTCGTCCTCACTCGGAAGCTCTTCATAGATGAACTTCTCTGTCGTGACTGTCTCGTTTCCATCAGAATCCGTCATGACAACCTCATAGTACCAGTAGTCAAACGAATATCCGTCCTTGGTGGGAACNAATTTGTCATTTACAGAAACGTTGTCGCCAAAGCTATATGAGCTGCCAGTGCCAAGCAATTTGTCCGCGCCGTATCTTGGGTCGTCAAAATACTGCAAGGTTACTTTTGGAAGATTGTCTTGGAACATCGGATAAAGCGTAAGCTTGTGAGCATACTCATAGTTTGAAAGTGCGGACGTTCTCGTCGCGTCCTTGCCCACCCATGACGTAAACTGACGGGGCTTGCCGTTCTCNTCAAGNTAGTACCAGAAGCAGAATGCGTTGTTCTCGTCNTGCGTCTTGGCTACCGCTATTTCCGACTTTTCAGAATACGTTGACTTGATTGACGTCGTATCCTTNTTTGCCTCGGCATCCTCAAGATACACAACGCCCTCCGCGCGAGCGTTCGGCTCTACCCTNANGAAATTGCCGTTGGAATCATAGATGATTCTCGCAGTAAGAACGGTNTCATGCTTGTANGTGTCGTTTTGATATACTGCGGTGAGAGTCGTAATTGTCGTAATCGGAGTTTTGTCAAAGTCAAATCTATCCTTGTTGTTGGCAGACCAGTACAGGAATGAGCAGCCCTTCTTAGTGGGNATTATCTCCTTGCCATTCTCATCCTTTGGAGGTTGAATGTANCTGCCGTATTCCACGTCGTACAGCTTACGTTGCGACTCTGGCAAAACCGTGCCGCCGTTTGTCTTAAACTCTACGGTGTACCTTGCNGACGACGGTTTCTCGTCGGGATTTGTGACTCCGCCGCCCTGGTTTGTTCCAGTCGGGTCACAAGCCACAAGCGTTACGCAAAGCAAAACCACACAGCAAAGCAAAAGTATTGTGATTAGTGTTTTCTTCATGTTCACTCCATCGCACGCTCGCGCACACGCGCTTGCGCACATTAAACTATGAATTAGTATAAGTAATATTATAAATTCTATTATACATAACAAACGACAAAATGACAACAGAAAATTTATCAGCGGAAAATTTTAAGCAAATTTTCACAAATGTACATTTGGCGGCAGCTCGCTTTGATTCACTCAATATGGCGCAATCACCGTCAATTGTCAAAATCAACAATTTAACTGCCAAAATATGCATATAAACATTGCTTTATGAAAACGAATATTGCCTGCACGGCTTCGGCAGGCAATATTTGAATATAATATAAATATGGTTTTTGCAAAGCGCAACGCTTACGCAATGCTTATACTTCTGAAATATATAACCCTTTCGCCCTCATTGAGCGGAAATTGCAGGGTTGGGTTTTGCGCCATAATGTCATCGGGCATTGCCGTGAGCGCCTTGCACAAATCCAAAATCTCATCGCCCTTGTTTGAAATGTACAGCGACAGTGCGGACTTGTTCTGCGGCTTCTCCTCGCCAAGCTCTACGGCTGAAATATATCCGACTGAAACGTCGCTATATCCGCACACCTCTACGCCAAGCCTAAGCTGAACGTCAATCTCTCTTTCGCGGCGAACGCGTGCGCTTATATCCTCAACGGTGCAGCACACCTTGACCACCTTTGAAAACGGCTGTGCGCTTGCAATGGACAGCGAGAACGGGATTTCCGTACGCACGGAATTGTAGCCGTTTTCGTCCGTATAAATGATATCGGTGTTGACTATGCCCTCAACAACAAGCTCGCCGTTCTCGTCCACATATGACTTTGAGGTATAGCACCTTGCATACGGCAACGCGTTTATCTCAAGCACTGCCGCCTTGTTGTCGCCAAGCACTGCCGTACCCGATACGTTTTCGTTGAAGAAGCCGCAGCCGTCAAAGCATATATAGCCCGTATTTTCACGCGTAAGCGTAACCTCGTTGGTGAGCGTAAACATATCGTCCACCACCTCCGCCTGCGAGCATCTGAACGCCTGAACCTTAAACTGCACCTCGCCCTCGACCTTAATCACGTTGTCGTCTGTTACGCCCTGCAAAATTATTTTCGTGGATTTTACGTTTGCCTGAACGCAAATGCTGTCACCCTCTTGAACGCCGTCAAGGTTGAGCTCCTCTTCAAGCTCAAGGTTGAAATCTCTTTGCTTTATGACGCCGCTTTCAACATACGTGACGGTGGCATAAAGATTTGCCTGCGCAATAGCTCCGCCCTCAACCGCTTCCGCTCTTTTTACGGATACGTTTGTGTTTAGCCCAAGCACCGAGCTTATCTCGCCGCCAACCTCTTGCTCATCATCAAATGACGCAACAGTGGTTTTAGTTGCTATAAATGACGGCAACAACACCTGTTTTGTGGTTTTATAACAATCCTCTGCATCGGTAAGAACCTCAATCTCATCTCTTCTCTGCGCGCTTACGCACACCTCGAGGACGGCAGACAGCGCAAGGCTGTCGTTTGCCTGCACGTCAGATTCTACAACCTTAATCGTCGGACTTACGTTGTCATCAACAAGAAATTCGCCGTCTACGCGAACGGTGAAATCCGCATTGTAATCTACACCCTTTGGATTGCCTTCCTTGTCAAGATAGGTCAATCTGAAATTCGTTCTACCGCCCAACTGCACGTATCCGTCATATACGTCTACAGAATTGCTCTTTGCGTCCACCGCAAGGGACAGAACCTTTGCAATATTCTGCATATCAAGTCCGGGAGGTGAAAACTCAACAACCCTCTCCACCGGCGGCGCAACGTAAAACTTGCTTACACTCAGTTTATCAAAATTAAACATAGACTCCTCCATTTCGCTTAAAATCTATGCGTTATGGAAAGATATTATGACAAGTTTGATATTTGATTTGTTTTATATCCAGCGCTTACTATGTGCAAGGATTTAACGTATTGGTAAGGCTAATTATATAACGTCTTTTAAGAATGCAATATTTGGATGCAATGCGCGGAAGATGCGCACGCGAGCTGCCCAACGTACTTGGCGTACGTGACAGCGAGCGCACGTAAATCTGACAAAGCAGTGCGCCAAATAGTGCATTCTATATAGTATAAATTATTGTTTTTGGGGAAATAATCAGTCTATGAGAGAAATAGGTCAAAACCTTGACAACACCAAGGAAAGAGTAAAAAAGCTTCTCAACATTCCCGTGCTTATAAAGATAAACAGCGGAAGAGGCAAGAGTACGCTATGCCACGGCGAAGTTACTGCCGTATTTCCTGCGGTATTTTCCGTTCGCCTCGATAGCGGCGAGCTGAAAACCTTCTCCTATGCGGACGTTCATACTCGCGGCGTTCTGTTTTTGAAACCCGAAAAGGAATCGTAGGTTTGAGACATAATGTAAAATGCATTTATAATGCCTATAACGTTATCAATAATATCTTTTACTACTTGAATGAACTTATAAATAATATTTTGCAATAGAAAAAGAAAAGACACTCGGTGAGTGCCTTTCTCTTTTAGTTTTGTTTTGCCTTATGCTTCTGAAATTGCGCTTACTGGGCAGCCGTCCTCACATGCGCCGCAGTCGATGCACTGGTCTGCGTCAACAACGTATTTGCTGTCGCCCTCTGCAATAGCACCAACGGGGCAGGTATCTGCGCAAGCACCGCACTGGATGCAATCATCACTGATTATTCTTGCCATAGTTTTATCTCCTTTTCAAATGGTTTAATACATAATAGCACACTCATTTGATTTTGTACAGCAAAATTATATTTTTGCTTATCTCAAATATTTGCGCCACCCAATCAAATAGGATATAGCCCGAAATAGCACTGGGATATGCGAGCGCGGCGAACCAAATACCTGCGCCCCTCGCGCGCAAGCTCCATGCCCTGCTTGTAAGTACAGTGCGCACAGTCGTTTTCAAACACAGTTTTATACGGACAGTGCGCAAAGGTCATGAGCGGCAGCTCGCAAGAGGATATGCTCCCCTCTGCGCTTTCTATGGATGGCATAATCGCCGCCGCGCCCAATTCTCTACACGCGCGCGCGGCATATCCATTGAGTACGTTATGCCCAGCTCCCGCAATGACATTGTAGCCGTCATTCGCGAACTTGAATCCATATATATTTTCGCTCACAAGCGTACGGATATCTTGCATATCAGCAAGCAGGCTTTCAATCATCTCTATATCCTTTCCGTTTGCAATCACTGGCAACTGCAAAGCAATATCACTCGCACTTGCGCCAAGCATATTCAGCATGCGTTTCACCTCGCGCACAGTGTATTCGGACGGACAAAGCACAAGCCTTTCACCCTGCGCCACTTCCTTTATGTCATCGTCACTATGTACGAAGCGCATGCGCAAGCTATCCGCGCANTCNACTTTCTCATCCTGCAAACGCCTTANNGCAAGCTCGTCTACGCCAGCACNGTTNTCCTCTCTGCGAGCGATAATCTCTTCATATAATTTGTCAAGCACGCTTCTGCGCAATGCATTTANTGCCGACTTNGNAACAAACACAAAATCGGTTTTAACATTGCAATTNCGCNCGATAAAACCGCTGTTTGCGGTTTTNACCGCNTGTGTGCGCAGCTCGTCCTCGCTCGTTGGCGANGTTTTTGCGACTTCGCATATGCTGCCGNTCTCACTGACAGTCACGCATCTNCCGTCCACTTCACAGCTCGCGCTTATGCAAAGCGGCTTGCCTGCTATNGCCTCGATATCCAAATCGATATACNCTTCACGCTTTGACGANAGCAGCGCCTTTTCCTGCGTATCGGANGATATAAGTCTGACCTTCCACCCTACCTTCAATCGCGACTTCGTNACAAACGAATANGTNTCCTTGCCAATCGGCTTAATNTCGCCTAAGCCTACGCTTGCGACTTCCTTGCCGTCTTTATCAAAGAACTTAAGTCCGTCTCCCACGCTAAGCGGACGAGCGGAATATAGCGTAACCCTATACAAATCCGACTTAAACGGTTCGACCTTTTTTACNTCGCCGACCGTAAGCCCTGTATGATTGTTGTATACGCTGTCTATAACGGACGGAGTTCCCCCGTCGAGGTACGCCCTTTCAAGATANNNNTCACCCCTGCTGTATGCNAGCTGCAAATTTTCCCTGNCCATTTGCGANAGCTTNNCNCCGCTCTGNCAAGCNGTCAAGNAGCCTACGGTATACGCTGACCGCGCTTGCAACGTAGCCCTCTCTGCGCATACGCCCCTCTATCTTAAAGGACGTAACGCCAGCCTCTTTAAGCTCGCGCAAGCTGTCCGCNAGGCATAAATCTTTTGCGCTAAGCAAATATCCCGACTTGGTATATCCGTCTATCTTTGCNGTGTANGGAAGTCTGCATAGCTGTTTACANAGCCCCCTGTTTCCGCTTGCGCCTCGCTCTAAAGCACTAAGATAGCAGTTGCCGCTGAACGCTACGCACAGTGCGCCCTGNACGAAATATTCTATCTCCAAATTTGTATGCCGCCTTATCTCGCGAATATCTGCGAGCTTGGTTTCCCTTGACAGCACCACGCGNGTAAANCCAAACCTTTCCGCTTGCANTGCTCCNTANAGATTATGCACTCCAAGCTGNGTGCTTGCGTGCAANACGATATTCGGAAAAGCCTCTTTAAGAAGAGACGCNACGCCCAAGTCCTGCACGATAAACGCGTCCGCGCGAGCCTCAACCGCCGCCCTGACCATTGTAAGCAGTGCGGAAATCTCACTATCCTTNACAAGTGTATTGACGGTGACGTAAACCTTTACGCNATNAAAATGCGCCCTTCTGACGTACGTGCGAATGCTATCCGCCTCGAAATTCTCCGCTCTTCTGCGAGCATTGAAGTCGGACAGTCCAAGATATACGGCATCCGCACCGCAGGCTATTGCGGCGTCAAAGCAGGCTATATCTCCGACTGGGGCTAAAAGTTCAAGCATATTTTTATTATAAACGCCCACTTTTCAAATGTAAATGCAAAATATGCTATATTGACAAAGAATAATATATTACTTATAATTATTGTGTATTCACACAAATATTAAAGGATACATGGGAGAGAATTATGACAGACAACATTACGAGGACAGAGGGCGAAGAGCCGATATCTGTCGATGAAACAACGACGTCACAAATTGATGACGCTGCTACGAACGAGGACTCAAAGAAGAAGATAAAGCTTCCTGCATTCCTGCAAAAGTTTATCGACTACCTCAAAACACACGAAGATATGCGCCAAGCGGTGATGTTCTTCCTGTTCAGCATTATTTGCGGTTTGTCGCAGATGGTCATCACGTATGCATTGGCTGCAGGCTTGAAGCTTGCCCCGTCTCTTGGAAGCGACAAGTTTTACTGGTTTATATTCCGTTGCGACACGCCCGCGGACTTTATCGGTTTCTTGGTCGGTTCAATCGTCGGACAGGTGCTTACGTTTGTGCTCAACCGCAAAAAGACCTTCAATGCACCCGACTACGTTGCACTGCGCGCTACCTTGTACGCAATCATGGCAATTCTCATAATAATCATGCAAACCGCACTCGGCAACGCTGTCAACGACGCTTGTATGCAAGCTAAGCCCGATGCAACAGGCTTCCTCGCCTTCGTATTCAACCTTACAGGACAGGC
>JAAVHW010000014.1 GCA_014799525.1 Clostridiales bacterium
AAGACAAGACATCCACACGCAAAAAGAATTAAGCCTATGCCGAGCACCATGAGCCAAAGCCCCGCGCTGAACGCAATCGCTGCAAAAGCCGCAACTATTACGCATATACCTGCGACGGCAAGCCCGAAGCCTACCGCAAAGAACACTATTGCAAACAGTATGTTGACAATTGTGCGCACAACGCCGCATGCGGAAACATCCGCATTGCTATACGTATTAGATGAAGCGTTTACCGCTGTCGCCGTATCTGGCGCACCGTAATTGGCGTTTGCTCGGTAGTATCCACTCGACTCAACGTCGTAGCTGCTTTCGACGCGCGTACCAAACGGCACGTCATCGCTTGCATCCGTCCTTTCCTTTTTGAACCCACCGTCTCTTTTCGACATCTCGTCGTTTTCGCGAACACTTTGCGCTACGTCCTCGGGAAAGCCGAATTCCTTGATGATATCCTCTTCCTCCGCGCCGTCGTCGAGTCTGTCCTGATACATTTCCTCGTAGTAGTTGAGTACGGTGCGCTTTTCCATACCCGTCATACCCTCGCGACTGAGTGCGCGCTCAAGCTGCGCCATCCAAGTTGCTTTTCTCATCTCATATCTCCTTAATTCTGCAAAAATCGATATATTGACATCAGTTGTTCCATATCGCGGTAAAACTCATTGAGTCTGTCTCTACCCTTGTCGGTTATGCGGTAGTATTTGCGAAGTCTGCCGTTGTACAGCCTATTGTGAACGCTCACCGCTCCCGACGCTTCAAGGCGTTTAAGAATAGGATATAGCGTCGATTCGGAAATATCGACGTACGGAGAAATCTGACTGATAATCTTATATCCGTAAGACTCCTCATCACGTATAGTGGCAAGCACGCAGCCCTCAAGCAGACCTTTTTTCAACTGTGAATCCATATCTTCACCATACCCTTTATTGCATAATACTATACATTGCATAGTATTGCTTGTCAATAGTTTTCGTGAAAAAAATTTATAATTTCAACAAATAAAAAGCGGCAGTCGAACTATCGTACTGCCGCATAAATTATAGCCATTTTATATATAAAATTATAGTATTCTAATCACTCATTACGCCATTGCGCGTAATCACACATTCCGAATTACTCTTCTTCGGAATTATCCTCTTCATCGAATAGAATCTCATATTCAACGGTTTTGCTTACAGCATTTACAATTGCCTGCCTCGTCGCCTCCACTGTAGCGGACTGCAGCATTGCAAAGTTTACAACAGGCTTTTTGCCAGTGGACATACAAAACATCGTATCGCCGTCATAGTCGGTATGCACTGGGCGGATAGCCCTTGCAAGACCGTTGTGCGAAATGCTCGCAAGCTTATTTGCGCCCACCTTATCAATATTCGCATTCGTAAGAATACAGCCTATCGTGGTATTCGTGCCAAACAACAGCTTGCCGACCTCAGCATTTGCAAGTACGCTTTCCGTATTTATAAAAGAACCGTCCTTACCCTTTGCGCCCGCTACAATCTTCTCGCCGTCCCATATATCGCCCATAGCGTTGACTGTGACAATCGCCGTGATTGTAACGCCCGCAACCTTAACAGTTGCCGCGCCTATGCCGCTCTTGCATGCGTTTTTAAGCCCTCTTATCTTTCCGACCGTCGCGCCCTTGCCAGCGCCTACATTGCCAAAAACAGGCGTTCTAACCGCTTCTTTACACGCTCTATAGCCATACTCCGCCGTTGGATAGTGATACTCCTTTTGATTGAGGTCAAAAAGCACTGCGCTCGATACGATAGGCACAATCTTGCCGGCAGTCTTATAGCCATAGCCGTTTTCTTTCAGATAATCCATAACGCCGCAGCTCGCCGCAAGCCCGTACGCCGAGCCGCCAGACAGCACAACTGCGTTTATCTTCTGCATCATCTTTTCGGGGCGAAGCAAGTCCGTTTCGCGCGTACCAGGTGCGCCGCCGCGCTGGTCGCACCCTGCAACCGCACCCTTCTTTGCGAGTATTACGCTAACGCCCGTATACTCATCGTCATAGTGTCCTATTTCAAATCCGCTTGGAATGATTACTTTCATACTTCCTCTATTCGTCAAGTTCAATTTATCGAACTTTATTTCATAAAATACCTGCAAATATTATATCCCACCGTCCGCATTATTTCAACTTAATAGAGATTATTATTGATATTTCAAGCCATATTTGATAAAATTTGCTTATGAAAACTGCAATCGTACTCAACTGCGGCACACCCATTGTGCGCAAGATAAAGGCTGACAAGATAATATGCTGTGACGGCGGCTATAAGTATTGCGACGTAGCGCCCGACGTCCTGCTTGGCGACTTTGATTCTCTCGAGCTGCCCGAGGACATAGACGCGACAATCGTCAAACACGACCCACACAAGGACGCAAGCGACGGCGAGCTTGCCGTGTACTACGCCCACGATGAAATGGGCGCAAACGAGCTTGTGTTCTACGGCGTACTCGGCGGCAGATACGACCATACTCTTTGCAACTTTGCGCTTATGAAGCTCGCCTGCGATTTGGGTATGACTGCAAAAGCCGAGGAAAACGGACTCGACCTATATTACGTAAAAGGCGAATTTGATTTGACTACGCAAAAGGGAGAAACCATTTCAATACTGCCCTACGGCGGCAACGCAATCGTCACCTGCTCAAACAACTTGGAATATCCACTCGAGGACCTGCTCCTCACAGGCTCGGACTCCCGAGGACTAAGCAACGTATCCCTCGGCGGAAAGGTTCACATAAACGTCAAATACGGCGGCGTGCTTGTATTCCGCTACATAAAAGGCTTTGAAGTGCGCTAAACTTTCAATATTTCAACTAACAACAAAAGCAGCCGTTTGGCTGCTTTTGTATTGCTTTAATCGTATCCAATTTTCAATCACAATTCCTCGTTAGAATCATCATTTGCCGCATTAGATACACTGTTTTCAACGTCAGAAGCGCTCTTTACGTCATCAGGATAGACGAAATCATCATCGTCATCCTCTTCAATTTCTTGAACGGAAACTGACTGTCTATTCTTTCCCACATCACCGGACTTCGCCATTTGAGTCGTAAATGTTTTGGACAACAAAAGCATAATGCCTGCCGCCAACGCGATTGCCATATCCACAAACGCGAAGCTGTTATATGCCATGCTGTACGCCGCAACAGTCGAGTATGATTCCAAATCCGCCCATGTATGGAAAGCGAAAACACCAGATAATACGTGGCATACAAATCTGCCTATAACGGCTACGAGCGCACCGCAAGTAAAGCCAAACACGTTGTTAAATCTTTGCAGTTTGCCACTGAATCTAAACACATTTTTCTCGATAAATATGCCACTTACACCAATCATTCCGAATGCGAGCGGATAATCAAGCAAGAACTGCATTGGGTGTATAATCCACGGGTCTTGGACAGCTTGCAAAACGCCATAAACAAGGCAAGCAATAACGCCTCTGCGCGTACCGAACATACAGCAGTAAATCATCAAAGGAAGCAGACTTGCGAACGTAAGAGAACCGCCTTGGGGCATCTCAAAGAACTTAATGTACGAAAGTGCAAACGACATAGCGATTGCCACTGCTCCGTATACGATAGAGCGAGTATCGCTTATACTACGCTTGTCGCCCAAGAAATATATGACGATTATAAGTGCCATAAATATAATAGCAGATACTATCAAGCCCACCAAATCCGCATCGTAGGGTTCACCTACAATTTCGTAGTATTTGCTCATTTCAACCATTATGGCAATGAATCCACCAATTAGCGCAACGCCCGTCGCAATAGCCGCTATCTTGACTGGCTTTTTGCCGAACAGCGAGCAAATGAGCATTGCAACCATACCGGCAAGAACGATTGCTATCTCAACTATGATAGGAATGAACAACAAATTATCCATCGGCATTCCATCAAGTTTATTGCCCTCCGCCTTGAGATACGTCATCAATGTAAAGGCACAAATGGCAAATCCTGTTGCGATACCGATAGCGTACTTTTTGAAAACGCTCATTTTATCCTTTTTGAAAAAGTACACAAGCACTGCGGTGATAATCATTCCTGCCACAAGCGCTACCGCGAGATAAAGAAGCACGAATGACACGTCGTGAAAGAGTTGCTCAAAGTCCATAAAAAAACCTCCTATGCTTAGGAGGTCAAAATGCAATATACTCTACTTCAAGCTGTGCGCACGACTATAAGACCGTGCAAAATGATTGCTTCCTTACGCGAGGATTATCTCACAAGTTGAAGGGTGTAATCTCAGCCTTTCGGCACCCCTAGCGCGCTTATAGTAGCACCCCATTGCCCACGTTGTCAACGAAATTAGAAAAAATGCTACAAAATTCTTACAGCCTTGACAGGCTCATTTTTTACGACTATTATATACTTATCAAACATTTATGGAGTGAGATATGAAAAAACCTCAATTCAAACTTTTGAAAGAATTTAAGACGTTTATAAGCAAAGGCAGCGTTCTTGACCTTGCAGTAGGTATGATTATCGGCTCGGCATTCACCGCAATCATCACCGCTCTCGTATCGGGAATTTTGCAACCGCTGATAAACTGGATTCCAATTTCCGATACAGGCTTGCAAACGGTTCTGCGTGAAGCAAAGCTTGACGAAGCAGGCAACGTACTTGTTGAAGCACTCGTACTCGACTGGGGCGCAGTGATTTCGGCAGTCATTACGTTCTTGCTCACTGCTCTCGTTCTGTTTGCAATCATCAAGGCAATCAACACTGCAAGAGATTTCGGCAAGAAGAGTGCGGAAGGACTTAAAAAGCAGCTTGAAAAAGGCAAAGACGCAGCCGTTGAGGAAGCTGCAACAGAACAAAGCAACGAAGTTGCCGAAGAGCCTGCACCTGCTCCCGCAGCAGTTGACCCAACGCTCGAGCTTCTCAAAGAGATACGCGACCTCCTCAAATCACAGCAGGTTGCAGAGGCTCAAAGCAAGCTTGAGAACATAACGGAATAATAAACGCAAATGATATTGAAAAAAGCCCTGTCACTTTGGCAGGGTTTTTACTTTTGCAAAAGCGTATTGCTTGACGCTATTTGTTGCTTTTAAATTTTATTGTTTACTCAAACATACATGATTAAATGATTATGCTTTTTCTTTTTCAAATATATGCGCATTGGCAAGCGCAATTCAAAACGTATCGCTTTATTGGGACACTCTTTGACGCACTTCAAGCAACGTATACAGTTACGGTTTGTTTTGCCGTTTTTTATAGCGTTGTTATTGCACACCTCGCTACACTGTCCGCAATTATTGCAACACTCGTCCTTAAACATTTTTACGCCAATTCTGCTTCGTAGCCCCTTGCAAAAATCTGATAACGGATTTTTGTACCTTCTTGGAATCTTTACAGGCGTAGGATTATTTAGCTTATCCGCAATTGCGTTGAGCCTTTCAAAATCATCAAACCCGTCCTCGCGCAAATACGAGTGCTTTGTAGGCACATATGCGGCTGCAATAATATTGTGACGATAACGCCTCTGAATATAATTAAGGGCATTGCCGCAACACATTCTGCCGTAGGTTGCTATGACCACCAAATTTTTTGCACTCAATCGTGCAAGAAATTCTTTAACGTGAGCGGGTACGCCTTGGCAATGTACGGGGAACACCAATATCGCCGTATCAAAAACGTACTCCGACAAATCAAATATATCGTACAATTCAAACGCCGTTATATCGGCAATATATTCGGCTACGCGTTTGCTCTGCCCTGTATTTGAGTGGTAGACGACGGCATTCATTTCTCAATGTATTCCTTCATGATTGCGCATTCCGCTATCTCATCCAAGCTGAACCCGAGCGCAGATTTCATCTCCGCAATCGCTTCCTCGCGCGACACGGCTTTATCGCGGCTTGCCAATGATATTTCGAGTGCGCTAAACGGAATCATATCGCTACGCATATCGTAAAAACGCTTAAACTGTGAATATTCCTTGCATTTTTCAATTTTGCAGCTCGTGTGCAATCCTTTGTCATATTCCTCGGGAGGCACCCAGCCGCACTCCTCTATTATGGTTTTCTTAATCTTTCTCCAATCGTAAACGCCGCCGCAAATATCGTTGAAATCAACCTGCACAAATGCAGGAATATTTCCGCTCCAAGAGGACAGTCTTATCGCGCGTTTGAGCGGCTTCACCATCTCGGGGACTTGATGAATTGCCTCAACGACATTGTGAACGAGTGCATTAGAATACCCGAAAATGTTTTTGAGCGGATTATCACCGTAGGCTAACTGCTTCATTGTTTCAAGCGTGTGAAGCTGTCCCTTTCTTAGCGGCGGATGAAGCAAAATCAAACGCCCGACGTTGACAAGCAAATTTAAAATTTTGCTATTGCCAAATGAATACGCGATTTTGGGCGCCATATGATTGTAGTACAGCCCTATAAGCTGCGCAGATTCGTTGCCTGCTACAAAGTACGGCACTTTGTTTGCGACAAGCTCGGGATAAAACAGCGCGTACGCAAGCGACGGACAAGCGCAGGTATTATCCGCAATCTTGTAGAGATGCTTATATATTTTCTTCAAATCGGCATCCGCTACCTTGCGGCTTATAAACTCCACATTCCCAAGCGTTCGCTTTGCGCCCTCAATGCTCTTTGCCGCGCACTCGGACATATACGGTATCTCCCAAGTCAGCGCCAACACCCTCAAATTGAGAACCTTGGATAGATAGTACAGCAAATATGTAGAATCCTTTCCGCCTGTGTAAAACACCGCAACGTCAAAGCGCGATTTTTTTGACCTTGGAAAAGTATTCTTTACAGGCACAACGCTTTTGAGATTTTTGGTTTCTTCGGCGGTTTGGCACATAGGACAAAGCCCGTTCTCGTCAAATTCAAGACCTGGGATAATAAAGTCGTTGGCGGCGCAGTTTACACAAAATCTCGCCTCTTCAAGTGATTTGGGCGTATGCTTTATATGCTCGGCGTCAACAATCTGTACTCCCAACAGCTTATTTACTTTCTGCAATTCAAAATCCGTCAAATCGCACGGCAGCTTTTTGATTATCCCCTGCTGAGCGTTACTCAATTTTACGGTATTTTTAAACATCACGGACTTATTACGCAGCCCGTAATACTTAAGCTTGCCGTTTTGCAATTTCCACCTTTGTTGTAAATAGTACATACTAATCTCCGCACATTTTTTACAGCATATCACGAGATAAGCCGAAAATCAATATCGGTGTTAAATAATCATTGCATTATATAAACAAGAATTGATTTTGCCGTTGACTAATATAATTTGATATGCTAATTTTATTATATTCTGTTTGCGCGCACGCGCATAGGTAGAGAGTAAATATGATATCTAATATTTTATCCGGTTTATCAGTAGACGGCAACACCGCGGCTTGCGTAGTGCTTTTGGCACTCGGCATAATACTCGTCGTAAAAGGCGGCGACTGGTTTGTTGACGCGGCAAGTTGGATTGCGGAAGTATCGGGCATTCCAACGTTCATCATAGGTGCGACAATCGTGAGTCTTGCAACCACTCTTCCCGAGATACTCGTATCTTCCATCGCGGCATCGCAAGGCAATACGGGTATGGCGATAGGAAATGCAGTCGGCTCTGTAAACTGCAACATTGCGCTTATCATGGCAATATCATTGCTGTTTATCCCTGCTACGTTCAAGCGCAAGGACTACGCCATAAAGATGATACTTTTGCCTGTCGCCATCGCCGTACTCTGGGGCGTGAGTGCAGCAAATCGCACAGTCCAGTGGTGGGAAGCGCTTATCGTCCTCGTTGTGTTTGTCGCGTTTATGGTTGAAAACGTACTCAGCGCAAAAAACCATTCAAAGGAACTTGTTGAAGCGGTTGAACCATCACAAAACGAAAATAAAGAGGAATCAACTCAAAAAAGCGGCGTTCTGTTCTATTATTTCTCCGCGCAAAACGCAAAGAAAATTACAATCAAGAAAAGCGGAATGGTGATTGAGCGCAAGGACATAGTAAAAAACATTATACTGTTTTTGCTTGGCGCAGGCGCAATCGTACTCGGCGCACAGCTCATGTGCGACAACGGCTCCGCAATAGCTTCAACGCTTGGCGTATCCGATGAGCTTATCGGCGTTACAATTCTCGCCGTAGGCACTTCTCTTCCCGAGCTTGTCACGACAATCACCGCAATCGCAAAAAAGAAATCCGACCTATCAGTCGGAAATATCGTGGGCGCAAACATAATTGACCTTACGTTGATATTGCCAATCTGCGCATTTATCTCCGCCGCGAAATTCGGAACCCCGTTGCCAGTCGAATCACAAGCACTCGTGCTTGACTTCCCTTTCTGCCTTGCAGTATCCGCAGTCGCTATGCTCCCTGCCCTGATTATGGGCAAATTCAAACGCTGGCAAGGTGCGCTTCTGCTCGCAGGCTATATCACGTATATCACCCTGCTCGTACTCAATACAACGGGAACGATTGCAATTTTCTAACACCCTACGTGTGTTTGAAATTTGATATTAGTTATTCATAAATAGAAATCTTAAATGCCATTTTAGGTAGTGTAAAATCGTGATATTTGCATTCAGACAAGGAAAAAGCCTTTTCGCGAACCGCCTAACGTATACGTAATACGTGACGGTGAGAGAAAAGGCTTTTGACGCAGTATCAATGTCAAATAGCACGATTTACTTGTTGAAGTAATTGGCTATCTTTTTCATCTTCTCTCTCTGCTTCACCTTAAACGGACAGCGCGAGTCGCAATGACCGCACGATATACAGGCGTCCGCTTTGACGACAAGCTTGTCGTAGTGATTTGCCGCCATATTATCGCCAGCAAGCGACAGGTCGTAATACTTGTTTACAATGCCTATATCAATACCTGCAGGGCAAGGCTGACAGTGGTTGCAGTACACGCAATTGCCAACCGCCGCCTCGGGCGTAAACTCGCCGATAACGCTATAATCGCGCTCTTCCTTTGATGAGTCGATATATTTCAAAAGCTCGGTTAGGTCGTTCAGATTGCGCACACCGGGTACAACGGCAAGCACCGCGGGACGGTCGAGGCAGTATTGAATGCACTGATTTTTTGTAAGCTCTCTTTTGAAAGGAGACGTATTGTCGGCAAGAAGCTGTCCACCGTGGAAGGGCTTCATAACCGTAATGCCTATACCCTCTTTTTCGCAACGGCGGAAAAGCTCCGCGCGCTCCAGCGTTGAGCCAATGCCATACTCGTCACCTTTCTCCAAATCGTAGGCAGGATTTATGGAGAACATCATAATATCCACAAGCCCCGTATCTATCACCTTGTGCGCAACGGAAGGCGTATGCGAGGAAAAGCCTATGCGCCTGACAATGCCCTTTTCTTTCAAGCCCTTGACGTAATCAAGTATGCCGTTATTCTTAATATCCTCAAAGTCGCTATCCTCGTCTATGCAATGCAGGAAGCCAAAATCCACATAGTCCACTCCAAGCGTTTTCATCTCCCACTCAAACGTATCGCGGATAGTATCGAGGTTGCGCGACCAGCCGTACTCGCCGTTTGGCTTGTACACTGCCCCGAAATGAAGCTGGAAGTACACCTTATCGCGCTTACCCTTGATAGCCTTTCCAAACGGCTCGTATACGCTGCTGCCACCTGCGCACAGGTCAAAGAAGTTTATGCCGTTTGCTATTGCGGTTTCTATAACGGCTTGAATTTCGTCCTGCGGACTATTCTGTATACCACCCAAGCCCAAGCCGAGCGTCCCGAGCATTTCATTTCCGCGCGGAAGCTTTCTATATTCCATCATTTTTCAAATTCCTTTGCCACGTCTTTGAGTAGCGCGCGAATGGACAAATGCTGAGGGCATACCTTCTCGCACTTTCCGCACTCTATGCACTCGGACGCCTTGCCGCCCGACTTCGTATATACGTTTGTGTAATAGTAATCCGCATTCCAATCATGGTGAATGCTCTTCGTGTTCATGCACGCAAACAGATTTGGAATGGAAATCTTTTTTGGGCAGCCGTCCGTACAGTAGCGGCAGGCAGTACACGCAATGAGGCTCATTGAGTTGAACACCTCGCATACGTTCTTTACCGCTTCAAGTTCGCGCTCATCAAGCGGACGGAAGTCCTTCATATATGAAATATTGTCAAGCATCTGCTCCATATTGCTCATGCCCGACAGCACCATAAACACGCCCTCGCAGCCTGCCGCAAAACGGATTGCATAGCTTGCCGTGCTTCCGCCATTCAAGTCGTCAAGATACTTCTTTGCTTTGTCGGGAAGATTCACGAGGTTGCCGCCCTTGACAGGCTCCATGACTATCACTGGCTTTTCAAACTTTCTGCATACCTCAAGACACTTGCGCCCTTGCACTGCAGGGTCGTCATAGTCTACGTAATTGAGCTGAATTTGCACAACCTCTATCTGCGGATACTCGGAAAGTATCTGTTCAAGCACGTCCGCCTTATCGTGGAAGGAAATTCCGAAATGCTTTATCTTTCCTTCGTTTTTCAGTTCGAGCGCGGTTTCGTATGCGTTACATTTCTTGAAAAACTCAAAAATCTCCTTGCTCTGCGCATGCATCAGATAGAAGTCAAAATACTCAACTTCGCACGCTTCAAGCTGACTCTCGAAAAACGGACGGATATCCTCCTGCTTTTTGAAGTACGCGGCAGTGAGCTTATTGGTGAGCGTGTAGCTCTCGCGCGGATACCTTTTTGCAATGCACTCTCTAACGGCAATCTCACTCTTGGTTTCAACGTAGCCGTGCGCCGTATCAAAATAGTTGAAGCCGCTCTCCATAAAGGTGTCAACCATCTTGTTGAGCTCTTCATAGTTTACGCTCTCGCCGTTCATAGGCAAGCGCATACAGCCAAAGCCAAAATTCTTTTTCACTTTCTCAAACATATCAGTCCTCCAATTTGAAATACTCCTCATCGCTCACAGCTTCAAGCCACTTGGTGCTTCCGTTCTCTGCAGGGACTTCAACCGCCAGATGCTGAAACACGCTGTCCTTAGCCGCACCGTGCCAATGCTTTACACCTGCTGGAATGTTCACAACGTCACCAGCTTTAAGCGCGCGTGGCGGCTTGCCGTCCTCAACGTACCAGCCCTTGCCGTATGTGACAAGCAGTATCTGTCCGCCGCCCTTATCCGCGCAGTGGATATGCCAGTTGTTTCTACACCCAGCCTCAAACGTAACGTTGGCTATGCCGACCTGCTCGGTCGAGAGCATTTTGAGATAGCTCTGCCCAACAAAATACTTTGCATAGGCATCGTTCTTATCCCCTACGGGAAACATGCTAAGCTCTTTTTCCATATTCAAATCCTCAACTATTTTAAAATTCAATAAACACGGCGACAAGTCAACAATAAGTCGCTTGAGTCAAGCAACTTAAAGGCTCGTTACACCGCCGTATTTTAAGATATAAATATTATAACAAATAACGGCAATAATTCAAGACCATAATCACGCTATTATACTCACCTTGCTGCCATCACTCGGAGTTTTGGTGACGAGAATTTGCTTGTCTATTTTATCCTTTAGCTCTGCCACGTGCGAGATAATGCCTACAAGCTTGTTGCCCTCCGCAAGTCCAGAAAGCGCCCTCATTGCCTGCGTGAGCGATTCCGCATCCAAAGAACCGAAGCCCTCGTCCACAAACATAGTGTCAAGCTGTATGCCGCCTGCCGACGACTGGATTTCATCAGATAAGCCAAGCGCCAACGAAAGCGATGCTTTGAATGACTCTCCTCCAGATAGCGTTCTCACACTGCGCTCGCTGCCGTTATAGTGGTCGATTACGTTGAGGTCCAATCCGCTTTGACCTTTCTTGTTTTCTGCCTCTTCGCAACGCTTCAGCTCGTACTGACCACCCGTCATGATAAGCAAGCGCGTGTTTGCACGGTTTATCACTCTGTCAAAATAATACGCCTGAATATACGTTTCAAGCTTTATCTTTTCTTTTCCGCTGAGATTTCCGTTTGCCGTATTGCTAAGCGCTTTTATCCAAGTCCAACGCTTTTCAACTTCGGCAACCTTCAACATTTTATTTTTAAGGTTTTCCGCTATTCTTTTGTTTGTTGATATTCTTACGGCAATTTCATTCGTCTTTTTTATCAGTTCGGCTTTTTCATCAGTCAACGCCTTGCCTCTCGCACTTTCGCCGTCAATGTTTACATCCGTCTTATCCGACAGGTTTTTCGTCGCAGTATTTATAATTCCGTTATATTCGGCAACGAGGTTTTCACTCCTCTGCCAGTCCGCTTTCGCCTTGTTGACTGCCTTTTTCAATTCCTCATTTCGACGCTTCATGACGTTTATTTCCGCCTTTAGCGCACCTTCGGATTCATATTTAAGTTTTTTGTTCAAATCAGAAAGCTGCGCTTCCTGCTGCTTATAAGCTGCCGAATTTGCCGCATTCTGTTCGTTGAGATTTGCGCGCTCGTCCAAGGTATCTTGAAGTGCCTTTTCTTCATTTGGAATGCGTTTGTCAAGCTCTTCTTTGCGAGCAATTCTTTTTTTAATTACGCTCAATTCATCCTGCGTTTGCCTAAGCTCAACTTCTATTTCGTTCGCTCTGACGTTAAGCGCATTTTCTATATCCTCAAACACTTCAACAGACAACTGCTCCTTTGCCTGCTCAATTGCCAAACGCTTCTTCTCCTCGATTATAGCAAGAATACTTCCCGCATAGCTGCTTGCCTTGTTTGACTCTTTTTCGGCAATATCCATCTCCTCGCGGGCGCTATCAAGCTGCTCCTTTGTAGGCGCTTTTTCAGATTTATGCGCAACGTGCGGATGGCTTGTCGCGCCGCATACAGGACACGGCTCACCCTCAACAAGCGTATCGGCAAGAATGCCTGCCTGCTCGTCCAAATACGCCTTATGCTTTATGTCGTACTCTTGCTTTTTTGCCTGCGCTANATTTGANTTGTTGACGTAGTCCTGCTGTGCCTTTTNCAAGTTTTTCTCTTCGNCTTTCTCGTCTTTTATNATATTGCNAAGTCCTGCGAGTGCCTTTTGCTGAACGGATAAGCTATCCTTTTTTGCGTCTAAGACTGCCTTATCCGCAGAGGAATTTTCAAGCGANTTTTGCTCTGCCTTTTTCNTTTCCAATTCCTCTTTTTGTTCCTTCTCGGCGGTATCGAGTTTTGCCAATTTTTTGACGGTCTCTTCAATAAGCTTTTTCAATGCNTTCATTGACTTTTCAAGATTTTCTCTCTTTTCATAGTCNGGCAATTCCGCTTCAAGCTTCGCAATGCTTTCTTTAAGCTTCTCNATTTCAACCTCGCTATCGCCTGCCTGCTTAAGCTTTTCCTTCAATATCTTTTGATTTTCATTCTCTGCCGCNAGCTTTTTTTCTGCATCACANAGCTGCTTTTCNGATTTTTGCCATTCCTCGGCCTTTGCCACTCTTGCGGTAATTTCTGTGAGCTGTTTTTCTATTTCACTCGTTTTAATNGATATANCTTCTTTCAGTTTGNCGTCAGTCTCCAAAAGCTTTTCAAGAAGCGGCAAAACCTCATTGCTTGGAAGCTTGCCNCCCTTAGCTTTGTCAACNTCNATCGCCAATACGCTATCCTTNTCACACTGGATNTTGCCGATATAAACGCNTATTTCTTTTTGACAATCGTCATATTCATCGTGCAGCTTGCCCGACTCTGTTTTCANCCTCTCTTGCAGCTTATCNTAGCACTCCGTGCGGAAGATTTTTTGAAAGATTTTTTTCCTTTCNTCAGTNGTATCAAGGAGCAGCTTAAGAAAATCGCCCTGCGCAATCATAGCGATTTTGGTAAACTGATTTCTGTCAATGCCTATAATTTCAATAATTTTATTATTGACTGCCGCTATCTTCGTAATGACGTTCCCATCGGGNCAATANAGCGTTGCATCTGCGCTTTCTTTGACAAAGCCNTCGCCCCTAAGTTTTTTGCGCTCATANTCTGGATTGCGNACAATTNTATACTGTTTGCCTCTATACTCAAAAATCAACTCTACTTCCGTGGGAGTCTCGATATCGGCGTATTTTGAGCGGAACATTTTGGAATCGCGATTATCACCGCTTGCATCCCCATAAAGCGCAAAGGTGATTGCGTCAAATATCGTAGTCTTTCCCGCGCCCGTATCNCCTGTAATCAAATACAGTCCNCTCTTGCCAAGCTTGTCAAAATCCACNACTTCGCTNTTTGCATATGGACCAAACGCCGACATTGTCAATTTGATTGGTTTCATTTTTCTTCATCCTCCCAAACGCTTTCAATAAGCTCNGCCATAAAAGCCGTTTGCTCTTCAGTCATNTCNANTCCGTTTTGCTTATTATAGAACTCTGCAAAAAGCTCGAGCGGAGATTTGCTTTCAACGTCCTGCACCGCACTGAAATCGGCGCGGTGGCGAGTGCGCGTATTGTCGTATGACAAGACCATGAGNTTGTGATAAATCGTCCTAAGCTTTGCCATTGCTTCTGGGATATCGTCCTCGTCAGTGAGCGTGACGTGCATATAATCTTCACTGTAGGTCGTGCCGTCATAGAAGCTTTTGAGCGTCAGCTCATTGTAGGAACCCTTTATTTCAACCAAATCGTGNTTTGGCGTTAGCGGAATCTCGCGAACGCNNAGCTCGCCCTTTTTGCCAAGCTGTACGACGGTTATNGTCTTTTTGTGANNNGCTTCCGAAAAGGANTATTTAAGCGGTGTGCCGCAGTAGCGTATGNGCTCAGAGCCGATATTCTGCGGACCATGGATATGCCCAAGCGCAACGTAGTCAAACGANTCGAACACGGACGCGTCAACATTNTCCGAGCCTCCAACAGAAATATCTTCCGAATCAGAGCGCGAAGCACCCGTAACAAACTGATGAGTGATAAGGATATTTCGGCAAGTCTTATCGACGTTCATATTCTCCACTGCAACGCGCACCGCGTCGGTGTAGGAATCTATTTCCTTATCCTCAAAAAACCTGCGTACTGAAGCNGGCTTNACGAATGGGAGCATATATACGTTTACTGCGCCGAACTCATCTTCAAGCGNAAAAGGNNCAACTCTGCCCTCGTACACGGGGGANATATGAATACCGCTTCTGTC
This sequence comes from Clostridiales bacterium, assembly GCA_014799525.1. Classification (GTDB taxonomy): domain Bacteria; phylum Bacillota; class Clostridia; order Christensenellales; family CAG-917; genus CAG-475. The sequence goes on from JAAVHW010000014.1 coordinate 15,032, forward strand.
CATTAAGCGGTTTCCAAACGCGAGCCTTTCAGGCGAATCATGGTTGCCGCTGATAANAAATACCTGAACTTCTTTTTCNGACAAGCGGAAAAGAAAATCGTCAAAGAGCTGTACNGCTTCGGCAGACGGCACTGATTTATCGTAGATATCGCCTGCAATCAGAACCCCATCTGGCTTTTCTAAATCAATGGCGTTTAGTATTTCNAGCAAAATATATTTTTGGTCCTCAAGCATGGAGAACTCATTCACACGCTTTCCAATATGCAAATCGGACAAGTGGATAAACTTCATCTGTGCACCTCTCGTAAAACTTATTATCAAACAATTTGGACTTGCGCAACCGTGCGCGCTTATCAATATTCAAGTGAAAGTCCATTCACTTTCACAAAACGCTATTTCAACAACACTCTTTCAACTTTGATATGTTTATTGATTTTTTTTGGAAAGCAACACCAACGTCTCGACGTTGGCGGTCTGAGGAAACATATCAAAAGGTGTGACGGATACAACGTCGTAGGAATCTGACAATATCTTCAAATCGCGGGCGAGGCTTTGCGGATTGCAGGATATGTACACTATGCGCTCAAACGCTGCCGCACGCAGGACGGACTCGTCACAGCCTCTGCGCGGTGGGTCGAGGATAAGCGCACGCTTCGGGAATTCATCATCAAACATTCCTCCAAGATAATACGGTGAGCTTGTAATGCTGTCATCAAGCTTTGATTTGTCGATTGAGCATTCTTTTGACCGAGTGTTTTCTTTGGATAATGAACACAAAAAGTGTGCCGCATCGTCACAGATGTTTTTCACTCTATCGTGCAGTCCGAGCGACTGCATAAGTGCAACCGCATTGTTATGAGACGACTCCTCTATCTCAACTGCCGTAATCTTTGATTTTGGAAGCCTTAATGCAAGCTGAGCGGTGAGCAGACCAACGCCCGAGTATAGCTCGATTATGTCACCGTCAAAGTCCGAAAGCGCGTTTGCCGCCATGTCATAAATTGCGTCGCGCACCTTTGAATTTACTTGCAGGAATGATTTGGGCGAAACGACAGCCTTGAATGCGCCAAGGTTTTGCTTTTTCTCGCTGCCATAAATGAGCTTTACATCATCGCCCATAATGACGTTATTCGGACGGGTATTCTCCGATATATAAACCGTAACGCCGTCAAATTTGGCTTTTAAGCTCTCTATCAGCTCCGCCGCCCTTGGCAACCTACTACCGTTTATGACAACGGTGACGGACAGCGTATCGAGCATACGCGCGACGATATGGCGTAAAAGCCCCTTGTGCGTACTCTCGTCATATACGGAGACTTCATTTGCGTTCGCCCAAGTTGTCACGACTTCAATCAGCTTAGACGCCCAATCGCCGTGAAGCGGACACCATTTGAGAGGCACAACCTTATGCGAGCGCTTTTCATAAAAGCCAAGCGATACGCGCTTACTGCGCCCGTTGTATGCAAACGGCAATGATATCTTATTGCGATATTCCCAATCGTTAAGGCGTACGGGAAGAGGCACGTCAGCTTCAAGGTTTGCAAACTTTTTTAGTGCAACGCGCACGGTATCGCGCTTTATTTCGCGCTGTAAATGCGAGGATATATGCTGTAGGTCGCAGCCGCCGCACCTGCCGAAATAGGGACAAAGCGGCTTTATTCTATCGGGTGACGGAGCGAGAATTTCCACGACCTCGCCAAACGCGCACGCCTTTTTGACAAACGTAATGCGCGCGCGAACCTCCTCGCCCTCTATTGCATACGGAACGAAAATGGGAAAGCCGTCGAGCTTTATAACGCCCTCGCCGTCACTCCCGAAGTCGGAAACCGTACCTTGAATGATGTCACCTACAATCAAATCCATGCTTATATCTACTTATGTCGTAAATTTTATAAAACGATTTTCCTTTCTGCTTAGTTGCGATTTTGTGTACGCGTAGCGTGTGACGTTTGGCGCAAACAACATGCTTCATTCGCAAAAAGTAGGAATTCATTTCCTGCTTTTTGCCCCTTATGAGTTTGCGCTCACAACAAAATTCGCAACGGTTTAATTTGCTTATTATTTACCAACTTCGTATCAGTTGCGATTTTGTGTACGCGCAGCGTGTGACGTTTGGCGCAAATAATTGCTTCATTCGCAAAATGGGGCAATTCACTTGCCCCATTTTGTTCCTTAGACGATTGCGCTCACAGCACACTTCGCGTGTTGGCGCAACTAAATTATTTCTGCTCGTAAACCTTCTTGAGCTTTGCGAATCTCGGGAGACCGTCCTCAAGAGGAGCTTTCGCGTCGCCCTGAATGAGCGGGAGTGCGTATTTGACAAACTCGTCGCTGACGTTGGAGCCGTCGTTGGTTATCCACTCAAGCGGAACCTTCTTTTCCGTATTTGCGGCGAGCTCGAGAGGCATAAGCACGTTCTTGCAAACGTAGTTGCCCTTCTTGTCGTACTCTCTTTCAAAAATAACCATCTTATCAGTTTCGCCGCTCACTGCGCTCTTGACAGCAAACGCACCTGCGTTGAACGCTTCCTCGATATCCGTCTTTGATGCGAGGTGTGCACCGCAGCGTTGCATGAGGCTAAGCTCAATCGGGCGAACCTTTACGCCAAGTCTTTCCTTGACGATATTGGCGAGTATCTGCGCAAGGCCGCCGAGCTGTGCGTGACCGAACGTATCGTTTTGAGATACGGTGCACTCCGCAACATACTTGCCCTCAGCATTCTTCAAGCCCTCGGAGACTGCAACGATACACTTGTTGTCGTTCTTTGCGCAGACTTCCTTGACGGACTCAATAAACTTATCGACGTCAAACGGAACCTCGGGGAGATAGATGAGGTCTGCGCCGAGTCCCTTATATCCTGCAAGAGCCGCAGCGGCTGTGAGCCAACCTGCGTTTCTGCCCATAATCTCGAAAATGCAAACCTGACCGAAGTTGTAAACCTTTGCGTCGAGGTGGCATTCCATAATGGTGTTTGCAATATACTTTGCCGCGCTGCCGTATCCTGGGCAGTGGTCTGTGCCGTAGAGGTCGTTGTCAATGGTCTTGGGTACGCCAATGACGTTGCACTTGTAGCCTACCGACTGCAAATACTTGCTGACCTTGTTGCAGGTGTCCATGCTGTCGTTGCCGCCGTTGTAGAAGAAATAACGAATGTTGTACTTCTTGAACACTTCCAAAATACGCTTATAGTCCGTATCGTTTGCGGAAGCGTCCTTGAGCTTGTATCTTGCAGAACCAAGAGCGGACGACGGAGTGTACTTCAAAAGCTCCAACTCCTTGGGGTCCTCTTGAGACATATCGAAGAGCTTTTCCTCAAGTATGCCGACGATGCCATGCTCCGCACCGTAAACCTTGGTGATATTCTTCTTTTCCTTGAGTGCCTGCGTGATTACGCCAGCCGCACTGCTGTTGATGACCGAAGTCGGACCGCCACTCTGCGCAAATACGCAAGCGCCTACCATATCAAATTTCATAAATATAAACTCCTTTTTCCGTATAACGGAAATAATTCATTGCCAATATAATAATATATTGAGAATATTTAATCAAGCAAATGCGCAAAATGCTTACAAAAGTTTATGATGAAATTAAATTTAAAATTGGATTCTTCTCTGCCTATTAAATGAACTATTAAATTGAGATATTGAGATGAAATGCGCGAAAGAGCCGCCTGTTTGACAAGCCTAATGTACTGAAGTACATGACTTGGCAAACAGACGGCTCTGACAAAGCAGTTCGCTCAATAGCTCAATTTAATTACGCTTTGGCGAAGATGAGATGTTTAAAGAGNAAGCACCACACCAAATCAAGCCAACCTACAAACACACCTGCGAAGGTGACTACAATTGCTGTGATGAGCGTGAGAATGCTCTTTGTTTTNAGGAATGCGGACCATCTGACGCANATCTCAACAATCCAGTTTACAAACGGAATCAACAGCAAAAGACACTGTATCAAACGACTTTGCTTATTAAACCATGCTGCCATAATAATTAACCTCCATACGCGAAAAGTTTTCGCATTTATATTAGTATTGTTATTATAGCCGAGATATACACGCAATAAGAAAATACACAAATTTGTTTATGACTGGAATAAGGTTTATATAATATATTAAATAAGTGTATGANAAGTNCGCAAATTTTGTCAAAANTTACGGACTTATCAACTTNTGAGCGACAGATTATTTAGACTNAATTTCCAAAAGCANGCATTGCACTCTCTTTTTGAGAAGCGGATGAACCTTATTGGGGCAAAGCTCAACAAGCGGAATAAGCACGAAATCCCTGTTTTCCATATCGCAATGCGGTATACAAAGGTCGTTTTGCTCTATCACGCAATNNTCGTAAAACAAGATATCTATATCNAGAGTTCTGTNTCCCCAACGCTCCTTGCGTACGCGTCCNCCGTCAAGCTCAATCTTTTGTATNNCCTCAAGCAACTGCCTCGGNGAGTACAGCGTGTCNCACTCCACNGCGCTATTTAAAAAGCTGCCCGTTGCAACTCCACCGTACGGCTCTGTTTTNAGACGGCTGCTCTCCTTTATATTTGCAAAATTGNCGTCGCTTTCAAGCGCGCGCAAAGCAAAATCGAGNTAGCCGTTTCTNTCTCCCTCGTTCGAGCCAAGCGCGAGATACACTCTATGCCAAGCGCGCTTTACGCTGACTGCAACATAGTCGAACTTTCCGCTCATAGGCGCGTCGGGCTTTTTTACNGTCAACTCTATTTCACGCACAAGCGGAAAGGTTTTGAGTATGCCGTCCGCAAGCCTTGCCGCAAGCGTTTCAATGAGGTCAAAGCAATTGCCCTCACAAAACGCCTGTATGTGCTTTTTTACCGCAGCATAGCTGACNGTNNTATTCAAGTCNTCACTTTGAGCCGCTTTGCTTATATCCACTCCGAGTACGGCGCAAAACACAAATCTCTGCTTNATNACCTTCTCCTCGGGATTCACCCCGTGACAGGCAAGCACNTCAAAATTCTCTATGATAATCTTGTCCATATTACGCCCCCNTGCGCCTATTTTTTAGCCCTGTATGAGTCNATCACAACCTTGTTTGCCCATACGTCATGCACGCGCACAAACAGTACGCCCATCTTGACGGCAAGCTCCGTGCTGTCAAGCGTGGCAGGAAGTCTGTCCTCAACCGCTCCGCCAAACATGGATTTGCGCGACGTGCCAAGNAGGAAAGGATACTCCGACAAATCGTCCATAAGCCTGTCGTAGCCGCGCAATAGCNCCCAGTCCTCGTCNTTGTTTTTGTTGAAGCCTATNCCNCCGTCAAGCAAGATTCTATCCTTTTGCACTCCAGCNNNAAGCAGCTTGTTGACAGCGTTTTCAAGCCCGAACGCCTTGTCAAAAAACAANTCGTCTATCCTTGTCGCTCGCCTATCGTGCATGACGCACACCGAAACNCCCTTNTCCGCGATAAGCTCCGCCATTCCGTCATAGCGCAAACAGCTCACGTCGTTTATCATATCCGCGCCGACCTCAATACACGCCTGCGCGACCTCGGGATAGAACGTGTCAANGGAAATGGGAATATCGGGGAACTTTTCTCTCACCGCTTCCACGACNGGAATTACTCTGCCCATCTCTTCAAGCGCACTCACCGCCGTAGCGTTTGGGCGCGTGGACTGTCCGCCGATATCAATAATCTCCGCACCGCAGTCAATANACTCACGCGTTCGCCTGACCGCGTCGTCCTGTAGCCTGCTCGCGCTGAAAAAGCTATCCGGCGTAGCGTTTAGGATTGCCATNATATGCGTGCCACCGGTGAACACCTTGTCTCTTACTTTCAGATTGTATTTATCCATAGTCGTTTAAAATNTATTCTACTNAATTATCCGCATTTGCCTNTNCGCATAAATTGCAAACACAAATGCGAGCTTCNAGTTGATTACTTCAAATCGCGGCTCAAGCCCATAAGCGAAGCTTGAACTTCACTTGGGATATCGCCGCGCATAGCAGACGTCACCGTCTTTGAGCCNACCTTCTTCACGCCGCGCGCCGTCATGCAGGTATGCTCCGCCTCTATCACGACCATAACNCCCTTCGCNCCAAGCTCGTGGAATATGCTATCCGCAATCTGNGCAGTCAGGCGCTCCTGCANCTGNAANCGCCTTGCAAATATGTCAACCGTTCTTGCAAGCTTAGAAAGCCCAACGACCTTTCCGTCCGNAACGTACGCAATATGCACCTTGCCAAAGAANGGCATNANNTGATGCTCGCAGGTGGAGGAAAAAGCAATGTCGCGCTCGATNACAAGCGAGCTTCCCTTCGCCTCAAACGTACGCGAGAGCGGCTCGGACGCCTTCATATCATAGCCGCAGGTTATCTCCTCGTACATCCTTGCAACTCGCGCGGGCGTATCCAAAAGTCCCTCACGATTTGGGTCCTCGCCTATAGCCTCAAGGATTTGCTTTACTGCCTCTTCAATCTTTTGCTTGTCAACCATATTTATTGACCTCCNATATTACAGCGCACCAAACAACGTAAGTGAGCCGCACAGCACCGCTACGGTGCAGTCTCCGTCAAGCGCGTTTTGCACTGCGCCGCGAATTGTGTCACAGGAATCGCATTCCACNTATGACGNAAATTTTTCTTNTAGCTTATCTTTGTCAAGCGCACGGGGTGACGGCGGTGTGACTGTCGTAACTCTCGACGCAAGCGGCGCAAGCAGCTCTACAACTCCGTCAACATCCTTGTCTGCAAGCATACCCACAACCAAGTGAATGCGCTCATTTTTGAAATAATCCTCTATCGCTTTTGCAAGCGCAGTCGCTCCGTGAGGATTATGCGCACCGTCAAAAACGAGGGTTTTTCCATGCGGAACGCTTATATTAAACTTAGTTTGCGCATTTTTTACAACTTCAAGCCTTGCATGCCAAACCGTATTTTTCAAGCCCTGCGCGAGTGCGCTTTCGGGGATATTCCACCCCTTTTTGCGCAGCTCCTCTACAGCGCATATCGCGATAGACGCGTTTTGCAGCTGATGCTCGCCAAGCATTGAAATCTCATACACTCCGCCGCCGTACTCAAATTTTTGACCGTTTACGTCATGCGAGATGAGCTTTGGCGTATGACATAATTTTACGTCCGCACTGACCTCTACGCGCCGTCCGTCAACAATATGGTAGGGGTTTGAAATCTCGCGCATAACCTCGTCACACTGCTCGCACGTGACCGCAGTATCTTTGATGATTGCAGCCTTTTCGGACGCTATTTCGCGTAGCGTGTTGCCAAGCAACGCGCAGTGGTCAAGCCCTATCGGGGTTATCACTGCAAGCTCTTTTTTGCGTATAGCGTTTGTTGCGTCCCACCGTCCGCCAAGTCCCGTTTCAAGCACGGCTATATCGCAGCCCTGCTCCAAAAACGCAAGCATAGCAACCGCCGTTTCTATCTCGAATGCGGTTGGGCAAAACCTGCGGCGAGCGTTCTCGCGCTCTACGACTTCTCTAACCTCAGTCAGATACTTTGCAACAAGCTCGTCAGATAGCATTTGACCGTCTATCGACCACCTCTCGTTGTATTTGAACACTGATGGCGAATTGTACGTCCCGACCCTGTATCCGCTCTCCTTAAGTATAGACGTGAGATACGCGCACACTGACCCCTTGCCGTTTGTACCTGCAATGTGTACAAACTTCAGGCTCTCATCGGGGCTTCCAAGCAAATCCAAAAGCTCGCGCATGCGTTCTATGCCGTAGTCCGACCCGCCGCGCTCAATATTGCGGATATAATCAATAGCTTCGCTGTAAAACAAAAAAGCACCTCCACGGAAGCACTTCTCGCAAAAGTGAAGCGGGAGTGAACATTGCACCGCAAGCGAAAGCTCTTCGTCCGCTGACACCCCCCGTTCATACGGCACTTTACGCGCAATGTTCTACAACTTCCTGAAAACAAGGGTTTTATTATATGTTTATTGTATCACTCGAGAAGTCATAATTCAATCTTTTTGTTTACATTTATAAAAAATCATAATTTCATATGCATTACACTTTTGCGGCTTTTATGGAAAACATACGGCTTATTTATTAAGAACTGCCGCAATTGCATGCATTGACATATTTCGACCGTCAATCGATTGCCAGATTTTCCATACGGTTGTACAATTGTTTTATCAAATCAATGGGAGCTTCATATGTTTGTAAACGCTATATGCGCAGGATTTCATCTTGACGACCCAATAATGTACGTGCTATACGGCATCGTGCTTGCGTTCATAATCGCGCTCGCCGTGTTCTATCTGGTGACGGCAATACTTCGCGCGAAGAAGCTTGGCATGGATATGGTTAAGGTAAAGAAGGTCATAACCTCGTCCGTGTCATTCACTATACTTCCTGCAATCGGTATAGCGCTCGGCATAGTTACGCTTGTAGGCTCTCTCGGCGTTGCGTTCCCTGCAATCAGGCTTTCGGTCATAGGCTCGCTGCAATATGAAACGCAGATGGCGGACGGCGCGGCAACGGCAATCGCAGGCTCACTTGCCGACCTCATGGCAGTGGGTATGACGGCGCAGGATATGGTGACAATCGCCACTGTTATGACGATTGCTATAATGTCAGGACCTATAATGGTGCTGATATTCTATCGCCGACTGCAGTCAAAGGTCGGCGTACTGCTTACAAAGTCGACTGGCGGCGGAGTGAAAAAAGGCGGCGTAAACCTTGGCGAGCTCGTCTTTCAAATCACGTTTATCGGCATGACGATTGGATATCTTGCAATGAGCATAACCTCGTGGTCGGGCAACGCAGGATATATCGACGCGTACTACAACTTCATTGCGCTTATCATTGCAATGATACTCATGTACGTCTTTGACCTGCTGATTACAAAGCTGAACATAAAATGGCTTGACAGCTTCGCTACTCCGCTGAGCATGATTATCGCAATGGCGGTGGTCGCAGTGATAAGCTACTGCGCGACGAAGTACAACGTCCCGACAATCCCAAAGGAAGCCGCAGTATCCGCACTCGCGGCGCTGATGTAAGGGAGGTGTAAAATGAAAAGACAAGCAGCTCCAATGAACTTCAATTTCAAATATCACATGCTCGGAAGAATATGGATGGCACTCGGCATATTGCTGTTCATTTCTATCCCTATCGCGATAGGCGTACACTACGGCGTAACTCCCGATTGGAAAGTTTTCGGCACTTCGGCGGTTATTATTCCGTTTATAATAAACTTCATCTCGGGCATCGCCGAGCCTATCATTTATGCGCCAATGCTCGGCACAAACAGCGCATATCTTGCATTCCTTACAGGCAACCTGTCCAATCTCAAAATACCCTGCGTTGTAAAGGCGCACGAGATATACCCAACAGAAAACGGCTCTGAGGAGCGCGAAATAATATCCACCATAGCCGTTGCCACAAGCACTCTCGTGACGGTCGTAATAATCGCAATTCTTGTGCTCTGCTTTGCGGTAAGCAACCTTCAAAGCGTAGTAGAAAAGGCGTCATGGATTATGCCTGCGTTCTCATGCGTTGTGTATGCTCTCTTCGGCTCGCTCGGAGGAAAGTACGTTGCGAAGAATCCCAAGCTCGCGCTCATACCGACGGCAATCATAACGGTGCTTTCCATCATACTCGGCGTAACAAAGATAGGCGGCTCGGTTGGCTCGGCATATCTGTTTGTAGGTATCGGAATCTGCGCCCTGTTTGCCCTCTTCCGCTACATGCGCGAAAAGCGCAAAATAGCCGCAGACGAGGAGTATAAACGACTTGCAGGCATTGGCGAAGAAGCGGAAACAAGTGAAGAGGTAAAAGTGAACAGTGAAAAAGTTTCGGATAATAAAGTGAGTGAAGAAGTAATAGTGAATAGTGAAGAGGTTGTTGATAATGAATAATCATCATATTTTATTCAAACCCAAATACAAAAGTGGCATTGCAAAACGCAATGCCACTTTTATATTCCATCAACTCTCATTTCATTATCCGCTTTAAATTTGCACTATTGCTGCAACGCGACTTCGATTATCGTATTTCCATTATCGAGGTTCTTTACGGCAAGCTTATGCTCATCAACGACGGCATACGAACGCGGCACACCTGCCGCACTAAGACCGAGCGCACCGACGCATATATAAAGCACTCCGTCCGACACCGTAAGCGTCGGCTTGTGGAAGTGTCCGTAGAACACTATATCGCCCTCCTTCGCGTCCTTCATGGGAAGCTCGGGATTGCACTTATGCCCGTGCGTGAAATGAAGCGTATAGCCAACCCAATCGCAGGTGCAGTCCGTGCCAATTTCAAACTCGCTTATCATCTGGTCAACCTCGCTGTCGCAGTTGCCCTTTATCGCCATGATATAGTCCTTTCTTGCATTGAGCAAGGCGGCGACCTTCATGGGCGCATATCCCTCGGGGAAAGGGTTGCGCGGACCGTGGTTGTATATATCGCCAAGCAACGCTATACTNACGTTAGGGTCGCTTTTCGCGGCGGTATCGACGATATTCAAAAACCTGAGCAAATTNGCTTCCGAACCATGTATATCCGAACCAATAAACAGTTTCATCTGTCACCTCCAAGGAATATTTTTATTGTATCACAGTATGTCGGTGAGGTCAATTACGCCGCAAAAAATTTGCGTTTACTCTTGTTACGCGCGCNTAGTTATGCTATAATAGCTTCATCTTATGGAGGGAATTATGAAAACAGTCAGACTTCGTACACCTTTTGAAGTAAGCGAGACTCCCCTTTCGGAGTATCCTCGTCCACAATTTGCAAGGGATAGCTATATGACGCTCAACGGCAAGTGGGACTACGCCATTTTGCGCAAGAGCGAAACTTTTAAGGGCAACTATCAAGGCAAGATACTCGTGCCGTATTCGCCCGAATCTTTGCTTTCGGGNCTTCCCGAGGGTACGACCGTCACTCCCGACGACGTACTCTACTACCACCGCACGTTCGACGTGCCGCANAGCTTTTTGAANGCCTTCACGGTTTTGCACTTCGACGCNGTTGACTTCGCCTGCGANGTCAAGCTCAACGGCATCACAATCGGCGAGCATAAGGGCGGCTATATGCCCTTCTCCTTCGACGTAAGCAGAGCGATAAAGGCTGGCACAAACGTNATTACCCTTTCCGTCACCGACCCGTCGGATACGTCCTACCATGCTCGCGCAAAACAAGCCACNAAGCACGGCGGAATCTGGTACACTCCGCAATCGGGTATATGGCAGAGCGTATGGCTTGAAAGCATGCCTGCCGCCCACATTAAGGACGTGACGATTGTCCCNAACATCGACAACAACACGATAAATCTTACGTTTGAAAAATCCGAGAACCTGCCNNTTGACGTACTCGTGCTTGACGGCGACAAGCTGCTCGCTCATGCGACGTGCGTAGGNAACAGCGTATCCATTCCTCTTGCGGAATACGAGCTTTGGTCTCCCGAAAACCCGAAGCTGTACGACCTCGCCTTCAAGCTTGGCGACGACACCGTAAAGTCCTACTTCGGTATGCGTAAGTTCAGTTGGGTGACTGACAAGAACGGCATCAAGCGTATGGGACTCAACAACAAGCCCTACTTCCACAGCGGCGTACTCGACCAAGGCTANTGGTCTGACGGTATGCTTACACCNCCCTCCAACGCNGCGCTNGAATATGACGTCAAGCTTGTAAAATCCATGGGCTTCAATATGATAAGAAAGCACATCAAGATTGAGCCNCTNCGCTGGTACTACCACTGCGACAAGGAAGGTATTCTTGTTTGGCAGGATATGGTTACGGGCGGCACAAAGTACAAAATGCTGTACATCGGCGTGCTTGCTTTCCTTGAAATTCACATCAAGGACGACAACGAAAAGGCGTACAAGCGTCTTGCACGTCAGGATAAGGAAGGTCGTGATGAGTTCGAGCGCGAAATTCGCATCACTATGAACCACCTCAAAAACTGCGTAGCACTCTCCACTTGGGTACCATTCAACGAGGGCTGGGGACAGTTCGACTCCGTGCGTATCACAAAGGAAATGAAAGCGATTGACCCCACCCGCCTTATCGACAGCGTATCGGGCTGGAACGACCAGGGCAAGGGTACGTCCGACACAAAGAGCCTGCACGTCTACTTCAAGCCAATCAAGATGCCAAAGGACAAGCGTTGCATCGTACTCAGCGAGTTTGGCGGCTACTCTATCAAGACGGACGGTCACGTGTTCAGCCCCAACAAGTCGTTTGGCTACCGCATTTACAAATCACCCGAGAAATTTGCGGACGCGTTCAAGAAGCTGTATGAGAAGCGCATAATTCCAAATATCGAAAAAGGCTTGTCCGCAACTGTCTATACGCAGGTGAGCGACGTCGAAGAGGAAATAAACGGTCTTGTCACCTACGACAGAAAGCAGATAAAGCTGCCTGTCAACATGGTGAGAGCGCTCAACAAGCAGCTTGTCATAAAGGACTGAAGCTTAATCACAAATTGACTTACGGCACTTTACCCGCGCAATACGCACTGTAAAGTGCCGTATGAAACAAAAAAGGAATATTTTATGAGCATCGCCGACCAAATTTTTATACGCACCTGCCGTGACATAATCGACAACGGCATATCCGACGAGGGCTTGCCAGTCCGTCCCAAATGGCTTGACGGCACACCCGCGCACACCATAAAAAAGTTTTGCATCGTCAACCGCTATGACCTATCAAAAGAGTTNCCAATTCTCACGCTAAGGCGCACGGCTTTTAAGTCCGCCATAGACGAGATACTTTGGATTTGGCANAANAANAGCAACAACGTAAACGAGCTGAACTCGCATATATGGGATAGCTGGGCGGATGAAAGCGGCTCAATCGGAAAGGCGTACGGCTATCAGCTCGGCATAAAGCACCACTACCCNGAGGGCGAATTCGACCAAGTGGACCGNGTGCTTTACGACCTCAAGCACAATCCTCAGTCGCGCAGAATTTTGACGAACATCTACAATTTNGCAGACCTTAGCGAAATGCACCTCTACCCCTGCGCNTACTCTATGACNTTCAACGTGACTGGCAACAANCTCAACGCCATACTCAATCAGCGNAGTCAGGACACGCTCACGGCAAACAACTGGAACGTCGTGCAGTATGCCGTNCTCGTGCATATGATGGCGCAGGTGAGCGGACTTGAAGTGGGCGAGCTTGTACACGTAATAAGCGACGCGCATATCTATGANAGACACGTTCCCATNGTTGAAGAAATACTNCAAAATACNCANTANCCTGCTCCAGTCTTTAAGATGAACAAGGATATCAAAAACTTCTACGATTTCACNGTAGACGACTTNGAGCTTGAAAATTATCAATTCAACAAGCTCGACAAAAAGATTGAGGTNGCCGTATGAAGCTTATAGTCGCAGTTGACAGCAAATGGGGTATCGGCAAGAATAACNACCTGCTCTTTCACCTTAAAGCNGATATGAAGCANTTCGTTGAGCATACCAAGGGCAAAACGGTTATTATGGGCAGCAATACTTTGCGCTCATTNCCAAACGGNATGCCGCTTAAAGGTCGCACGAATATCGTNCTCAATCCCGACGGCGATATAGCNGACGCAAATGAAAAGGGNTATNTTCTTGCAAAGTCGCTTGACGAGCTTTCAAANATTGCGCATAACTACGATATGGCAGAAACCTACGTCATTGGCGGCGCGATGATGTATCACACCATGCTCCCCTACTGCNAGGAAGCAGTCATTACAAAGGTNGATGCNGACGGCGAAGCAAGCGTATTTTTTGACAATCTTGACGANCTTGAAAATTGGACTTGTGTAGCCACGTCTGAACCCATTGACGACAACGGCTACACCATTCGCTTCTGCACGTACAAAAACAATAGTACATTGGCTTTCTGATATTTAGAATAAGTTTTATAAACTGTAATAACTCCACAAACAGTGACGTTTGCGGAGACCCCAAATAACCCCACAAACAGCGACGTTTGCGGAGACCTATAAAAAAAACTACTGAGCAAAAGCTCAGTAGTTTTTTTATCAAATTAAATCAATTTTCAATTAGTCATC
>JAAVHW010000015.1 GCA_014799525.1 Clostridiales bacterium
TTGTAAATAATATGTTTTACCCTTGGCGAAGTTATATGCATATGCACCGTTTTGAGGGATAATTTCAGCAGGGCTACCGTTCAAGCCCTCTTTTATGGTGACAACAAAATCAAACGTCTTGTCAAAGCTTAAATTATAAGTGCCATTGAATTGAGGTGTAAACTTGACAAAGTTATCGCCGTCGGGCAGAAAACTAAGGGTTTTATCTTCACCCATTTTTACTTCTTTATAGATAGGCTCGCGTAACATATGAGTGCTTGTGCCAATTCCGTGCTTAATATGCTCGTTTCCGTTTCTATCAACAACTGATAGGGCAATATCTTGTATGTATCTCGTATACCATGGATTTATAGTAGCTGAGTCGGATATAGTGAAATAGCCTTCTGCATAGCTTCCAACGTTATACCAAAGATTTCCTTCCTCGCTGTCATCTTTGCCTTCTATGATGATTGCAGCGGCTTTTGTAAGAGCGGGCTTCTTTGTCTTTTCGTCAACATAATGTGCAAGCTGCTCTCTACGTGTAGTATATTTGCAAGTTGCAGTGATTTTTCCTTTTTCTGCTATAATTTCCGTTGGCGGCAAATTGTTTGTCTTCGTTGCGATATTTTGTATGTCAAATGCTGCGCTCCCGATAGATAAACCAATACCTAATCCACCCACAATAATACTTATAGGAGGTGCTGTTAGCATGCCGACAATACCTAATATAGAGCCTACAGCATTAAGCGCAAGGTCAACGCTATTAGAAGCAATTTCTTTATTGTTTTCATCGAATCCTTTTTTATTATGCTTTACGCCTTTATACATATAATCGTACATTATGATAAATGCACCATCATCTTGCTCGGGCTGGTATTGTGTGTTTATTGTGTTTAGTTCTTGTTCATTGTATAAGGTTGCACCAAATGATATATCTTTCAAAAAATACTTGTTATATTGTTCAAATTTGTTGTTGTTTGGAAGAGGAACGATATAATTTGCAGTTGAACTGATATTATAATTTATATTCAATGAAGTTTCATTATAAGATATGTTGGTTTCAGTTCCTATAACATATCCATAGTAGTATTGGAATATTGGTTCAACACGTACAATCAATCTATCCGTAGTTTTTTCAAGGTCTGTATTAGTTGTTATATCAAAAACTAACACTTCAATGATATTGTTTTTGCTTGTTGCGCTTTGTGCGTGTGAATTGATAAAGAAGCCATATTCTTTTCCTATATAAATATGTTCGCTTCTTTCAACAAAATATGCTCGCGGAATTATATTTACAATGGGGTCATCTCCGTCTATAACCAGTTTTCCGCCGGATATTCGCGCCTTTGTTTGATATAGCGCAGAGGGATATTCCCTAATTGACTTTTGCATTCCGTTTATTGTGTCGCTGTCAGTGTACGATTTAGCAAGTCCTTCTACATTAGTAGTATTAGTGTCTGCGGCAAAGGCAATGCCAGAATTTTCAAAATGGAAAAACACCAACAAACTTGTGCACAGCAAAAGCGTAATGCAAATACACAATATTACTATACTAATCCTGCTTCTTATTTTTTTCATTTTTATTCCTCCAGAGTTTTCCTAGTTTTGATTCTTCATCTAAATATTTTTGCATTTTTTCTTTTTCGCGTTTATATATTCGCCAGTTAATAAGCGTGCATGTGATGCTGGTAATAATAAAAGCCAAAAACACAAGTCCAACAGGCGAATATAAAATCATAATAGGTAGACCCATAACAATTGTAAAAATACTTATGCCAATTAGACAGTAGAGTCTAGCTTTCACATCACGAAATTTGAAAAGGAGTCTTTCCTTTTCGTCGTATGAAAGAGGTCGTTCTCTTTCAACCACCTTCTCCCTTTCGACAATTTCAACCTCTTTTTCAATTCGGACTTTCTCCTCGCCTGTCAAGAGGTAGTCAACTGTAGTGTTGAACAACCGCGCAAGCGTGCCGAGGGACGCGACGTCGGGCAAGCCGTGGTCGGTTTCCCATTTTGAAATGGCTTGTCTTGTCACGTTAATTGCCGCGGCAACCTCGTCCTGCGACATGTTGTGCGCGATACGCAAATCTCTAAGTCTGTTTCCAAATTCTGCCATTTTTTCCTCCTAAAATAAATATATATTGTATATAATTGAATTTCAATATTTATGCTTAAAATCGCCGCGCAACGCTTCGTTGCTTTGGGCGATATTGCAAATTCAGCACTTTATGAATATATTTAGGCAAAATAAAATAGGTTTTTGGTTTTCACCATTTTTCATTTGTATTTATTGAATTCATAAAGTAATGCACATTGTCGCTAAGGCAAAAAGCCAATCTGCAAAACTGCGGGAAATTTTAATTAGCGATTATGTGAATTGTAGTGGGGCGGTGTCGTTCGTCCAGCCCGACACTATGCTTTCCATATTGTAGCCTTGGGCTTTGAAAGCGGATACAAGCTCGGCTTGAGTGGCTATTGAATATTTGTTTCTTTCAAAGTAGCATTTCATTGCGGCTTGGAACTTTTTGTCGCCGACAAGCGTGTGCAGCGTGTCAAAGAGTAGTGCGCCCTTATAGTACGTCACCGCGACGTACTCGCCTTCGGTGAGGTAGGTCGTGAGGTGTCTGTTCATTCTGCCGTCAAAGCCGACGGTCGGTTTGAGTGCGGAGAATGCGGAATATGAGCGCGATATACTTTGCATAGCAGAAGTGAACATTGTGCGGTCGCCCACAAGATAATAATAATAGTAAGTGCAGAACTCTGTCAACCCCTCATCCAGCCAAGCCGAATTGAGCTGGTCGCTGCCCACTGCGTTGTACCACCACTGGTGCGCGGTTTCGTGCGTTATCGTATCAAGATAGTCTGCGCGTGACTCGGTGGGGGAAACGAGGACAAACGCCCCGTATTCCATTCCGCCCGCACTCGCAAGATTGCTCTGTACGACCGTGAAGGTAGAGTGTGGATAATCCCCAAACGCTTCCGAGAAAACAGTTATGGATTTCATTGCACGAGAGAGAGACTCGGCAGGCTCGCTGTCGCTATAGTAGAAATAGTTTACTTCAACTTTTCTGCCGCCGATATTCACTGATTCCGACAGGGATTCGAACTTCCCAACCGCCATACCGAAGTCGCGAATGTTTTCGGCTTCAATCTCCAAAATCTTTTTATCCTTGCCGCCTTTTGTGGCGTACTGCGTATCCGTCACCTTGCCGCTCGTTGCCACTGATAGACCCTCGTCAACGGTCAGGCGCACGTAGAATGACGAGGTATCGCAAAAAAACGGGTCGCCAAACTGCGTATAGCAATCCTCTCGCCAGCCGCCGTCGTACTTTGCAACTACGGGATAAAAGCAGGTGAGATTTGCATTGCCTTGCTCCGTAACGCCAAGGCGCGTATCGGAGTGCGCAAGCGATACGGTGTACTTGAAGGTCATGATAACCGAGTCGTCCTTACGTAGTGCACAGGGTAGCTTGAGTAGGGTTCTATCCTCGCCGTATATTTCATATTCGACAGTTTGTTTGTCAATTTGCGCAGATAAAATATCGATTGCGCTATTATCCTTTGCAAACGAATTGGCGTAGATATGCAGGACGATGCAGTCCAAATTGTCGCTCGCGGTGTACAAAATCTCCTGCGTAGCGGCAATAGTCGCCGTATCCATATCATACTCCATATTTATGTCGTAGCACGGCGAGGTGTCAAGCGCGTGCTGATTGGTTTTGTTGCACGCCGTAAGCAATGCGCATGCTGCCGTAAATATAAGCACGGCGAGCATAAGTGACGTTATACGAACTTTTTTGTGACTGAATTTTTTTTGCATTTTTCTTGACATAATTGTTTGGATTTGCATGTTTTCGCAGTGATAAAATATTAGTTTTTTGCAGTCGGCTTCACGCTGTTTAGGGTAAGCTCCACAAGCTTGCCCGCGCGCCTCGCCCTGTCAACTATCATATCCGTGACAACGCATCCCTCGTTTGCGATAAGCTCGCCCGAGTACGTGCGCAAATCAGCTCCGAGTGTGCGCCCGAGCAAAAACTCGTAGTCGCAGATTACGCGGGTTGGCGTATGCGCGTCATCGTCATAGGAGTACGCCTCCGAGCCGTCCAGAATGATTTGAAACGCGCCGTTTGAAAGCACTGGCTCGCGCTTATCCGAGGATAGAGCGACAGCGGGCTTTGTCGGAATTTCCACCATAGAAGCGGCAACGGACGCGGCGGAAAGCGGCTTGATGTTTTGTGTGATGATTGGCTGCGCAGGGGCAGGCGTTTCGCCTATTTGCTCATCGTTTAGGATGTGCACAGGGTAGTCCTGTTTTGGACGGGGGATTGTGCGCTTCTTGTCGTTCCGCTTTGCTTTGACTGCGGATTTAAGAATGATTACTTCGCCAATGGAAAGTATTGCTTGAGGCGTAAATTCGCCTTCGGGCAGCACGAGCTTTTGAACCTTGCCCGCGTTTGTAAACAGTACGTTTGAGATATCGCCCTTGAATGCTCCGCTTTGCGAGTAGACCGCCATATCTTTAAGCCCGCTGCGCATGGCCGTCATATCCACGTCGGCAGGGGAGACAAACGGTACTTCGTCTGCAATCACCACTGCGTCGGAAACGCTGTTTGCCTCTTTTACGGGCAGTAGGCAAACGCCGTTTTCGTACATTTTATCAATGCAAAAATATACCGCTTTCTTGCAATATTCATCAAAATATACATCGGCAACGCTTCCACTTATGCATGACGACGCAAGGCACAGCACGGGTTTGCCGATAAGCGAGGAAAGTTTTATCATAATATCACCTCGCACAAGTTTATGACGGCGGCTGGGAATATATGCGCGTGACATGATTTTCGTAATAGCCGATTAGACTCCGCAAAAGTTGTCGAAATTTGAGAAATACTGCGGTGCGGTGCTAAAAAATTATGCCACCGAGTATGCTGTAAATAGTGAATGTTCGCGGCATAAATTTGGGGGTTGTCCACCGAGTTGTCCACATTTGGGGGTGAGAATGTGGATAACTTTGGGGATAAGTCTGCATTTTTATGCCGTAGTGTATATGTTCAACATTGAAACAATATGCAAAATAGATTGGGTAAGAAAAACATATTTATAAGGGTGACGGTCATGGTGTTGAGTGCGGTGTTTGTCGCGCTTGCGCTCACGTCACCCTTTATTATAGCGGTTGTTGCAAACGACGAGCGTACGGTGATAGTGGTAGACGCAGGGCATGGCGGTGCGGACGGCGGTGTCACTGGTACGCGTACGGGCGCGAAGGAAAGCGACCTCAATTTGCGCGTAGCGAAGCTGCTTGGCGAGTATCTGGGGAGCGGCGGATATAAGGTGGTTTACACAAGGCATAACGACACCATGCACACCTATGCAGGGATATCAAACAAAAAGCGCGCGGATATGTTTAAGCGTGGAGATATAATAAACGCCGCAAAGCCTGCGGCGATGGTGAGTGTGCATATGAATTTTTACTCCGCCTCGTCCCGCCGAGGGGCGCAGGTTTTCTTTGACAGAAAGAGCGAGAGCGGCAGAGAGTTTGCAAACATAATGCAGAGTGTCATAAATTCCGAGCTGAACAGCGTCGGCGGCGGAAGAGAATATAGCGCACTTAGTGCAGAAAAATACCTGCTATCGTGCAGCCCATATCCAAGTATAATTGTTGAATGCGGCTTTTTGAGCAATCCGATTGACGAAGCAAACCTTGTAAACGCGGACTATCAGGCGAAGCTTGCCTATACGCTTTACATTGGAGTAGTGCAGTTTTTAGCCGACAATGCCGCCGCTTGATATATTGTCGTTATCGCTTGACAGATTGTCATTTTCACTTAACACGTTGCCATTGTCGCTTACAACATTATTATCGTTGTTTAATTCATAATTGTCATCGCAGTTGTTCAATGCATAACTGTTGTCATCTGACTCGTCGCTATCCGCTTCGGGAGTGCGAGCGTATTCCTCCGTTTGGGTTACGCTAAGGCGACCGAGGGTGTACTTGTGTACGAGCGGCACAACCTTGTAGGCGATAAGCGAGGCGACTACGCACCACATACAGTCAGTGGGCAAAAATACCGCTGCGCCCGTGAGCCAAGCCTTTGACATATCGATGGCACTGCCCATATAGTAGTTGAGCATAAGGTACATATAAAACACGCCGAAGGTGTAGAGTATTGCAAGCACGGTGAGTGCGCCGAGCAAAAGTCTCCATAGCTTTGGACGGGCGGTGTTGTGTACGCCCCTTGCCACTATCGCGCCTACGGGAACAGCAACAATGTAGCCGAGCAGATAGCCAAACGTAGGTTGAAGTACGTACGTAAAGCCTCCGCCTGCGGTGAATATGGGTATGCCGATAAGCCCCATGATGAGGTATATTGCGATTGTTGCCACGCCGTCCTTTGCGCCGAGTATAAGTGCGCATAGCACGCACATAGCGCATTGCATAGATACGGGAACTATGCCGATTGGGAACTTGATAAACGCACCGACCGCAATCAGTGCGACGAATATCGCAATGAGCACGAGTCTTAGCGTGCGGCTTTTTCTCTTTTGAAGTTTTATGTTTTTATCTAACGTGCTTTTGTTTATCATATCTTTAAGCTCACTTCTCCAGTGGATAGAGATTGGATTGTGCCATCTTGGTATTTTACAATTAGGTGACAATTATCGTCTATATCGAGCACAGTTGCAGGATATTCGCAATCGGCTTTTACTACTAAAACATTTCTTCCTATAAGGAATGAACGCGCCTTATATTCTGCGGCGATACCGTCCTTGTCGAAATTCCTGTACCTTGAGAAGTAGGCGTTTATCACCTCTGCGGCGACTTTATTGCGCGCGTCCGCTACGCCGTCGCAGGCGGCGGATGCCACGTCCTTTATGCTCTTATCGAAGCCGCCCTTGGGAGTAGTGGCGTTTACGCCGATACCCACGACAGCGTATTCCACGCCGCCCGTTTCCAAATCAGCAACGGCTTCGGTGAGTATTCCGCAGCACTTCTTGCCGTCCGTAAACACGTCGTTCACCCACTTTATTTGAGCAGGTCTGCCGCCAGCATTCTCTATGCCCTCGGCAACCGCTACAGCCGCGAGTACGGTGAGCATAGGCACCTTGTGCGCTTCGGGGCGGAGAATCAAAGTCATATACACGCCCGAACCCGACGGCGATGAAAACTTCCTTCCAAGCCTGCCTTTGCCGCCAGTCTGCGTATGCGCAAACACAACTGTTCCCTCGGCGCAACCGTCAGCCGCAAGCCGCTTTGCCACGTTGTTGGTGGAGTCCACGCTCTTGAATATGCGCATAGAAATTCCGTCCACCTTCAAATACTTTTCAATGCCTTGCTCAGAGAGGGTGTTTGCGTTGGTAGGCAGCATATATCCGCTACCGCTCGTTGAGCAAATGTCCGTACCGTCCGCTTTAAGCGCGGCAATACCTTTCCAAACCGCAGTACGGCTCACGCCAAGCGACGAGGCAAGCTCCTCGCCAGAAACGTACCGTCCGCGATTGTCCTCCAAAACCTTCAAAACAGCTTCCTTAGTGTTCATAGCTTCTCCTAAATCGAGAAGATTATATTAAAATAAAAATGCATTGTCAACCAAATTATAAAAACGGGTTGACAATGGCAAAGTGTTGAGTTTGTAATTAGCAATGCATTTTGATTTATATTTCAAAAGCTAAATCACGGTAACACTCTTTGCAAGGTTGCGTGGCTTGTCGGGATTGAGTCCGAGGCAGAGCGAAGAAGTAAGCGCAAGGTTTTGAAGCGGAATTATTGAAATTAGCGGATATAGCAGTTTATCTGTCAAATTTGGCAGATTAAACGCCTTGTTTGCACCTATATCGCCAATTGAGGATAGTGCCACAGTGTATGCTCCGCGCGAGCGAAGCTCGTTTACGGTGGCTTCAAGGCGGTGCTTATCCGTGCTCTCGGTTGCCACTATGACAACCGTACTTCTGCCGTCTATCAGTGCTATAGTTCCGTGTTTCAGCTCACCGGCGGAGTAGGCGTCCGTCATTTTGTAGGTTATTTCCTTAAACTTCAATGCTGCTTCCTGCGCAGTTATGCTGTCCAAGCCCTTGCCAACAAAAAACAGATTTGCAAGCTTTATGCGCTCCTCGTATAAGTCGCAGTCAGTCACTATACTGATTGCGGATATAAGTTCGTTTACATCGCGGTCGGATACAAATTCACCGCTTATGCGCTTTGCAAGCAGGTACAGTGCGAGCAGTTGGCAGTTGTAGGATTTTGTTGCGGCTACGGCAACCTCCGCGCCTGCATCGAGTAATAGCGTTCGGTTCGCTTCGTACGTAATAGTGCTATGCGCTACGTTGGTTATGGCAAGGGTAAATGCGCCGCGTGTTTTGCAAATATCGAGTGCGTTTAGGGTATCGGCGGTTTCGCCGCTTTGGGTTATAAGTATGACGGCGCACTTGTCGTCAAGAAAGCGGAGTCTGTCAAACTCGCTTGCAACGATGCTGTCGCAGGGAATGCCGAGAGCCTCTTCCAACACCTCTTTGCCGTACAGACATGCGTGATACGCCGTGCCGCAGCCTGTGAGGTATACGCGCTTTGCAGAGCGCAGCGAGGTCAAAAGCTCGTCGTCAATGGTGTCGGATACGCTGTGCAGGGTGCGCATAAGTGCGGAGGGGATTTCGTCTATTTCTGAGCGCATATGGCAGGTGCAGGGCTTGGGTGCAGTGCGGCGAATTTTTACAGGTTCTTTTTGTATGCGCTTGCCGTTTTTGTAATATGCGACTTCGCCGCCGCGGAGTACTGCACACTCGTCATCTTGGAGTATGACTGATTTGAGGGTGTATTTGGATATCGCAAGCGTATCGCTCGCGACAAAGCTTTCGCCCTCGTTTACGCCGACTGCTACGGAAGCGTGCTTGCGGCGCACGTAAATTGCGTCGTCGCCCTCGCGTATCGCGATAAAGGTTGCCGCGCCCTTGAGCATACGCCCAACCTTATCAACCGCCCCGAGCATATCGTCACCGTCCTGCAATGCGAGAAGGTGAGCGATGATTTCGCTGTCCGTATCGGATACGAAGTTTATTCCCTTTGCAAGTAGCTCGCGGCGAAGCTCATCGCAGTTTTCTATCACGCCGTTATGTACAACCGCAATGCGCTTGTCAAAGGATAGGTGAGGGTGCGCGTTTACGGCATTGGGTACGCCGTGGGTTGCCCAGCGCGTATGACCTATGGCGGTGTGCGCACATATATCGGGGAGCATATCCTCAAGCAGAGCTACGTTGCCTGCCGTCTTGTATACTGAAATACTCTCGCCGCCAAACGCCACGCCTGCGCTGTCGTAGCCGCGATATTCCAACGTCTTTAATCCGTCAATAACTATATTCTTAGCATTCTGAAAGCCCGAGTAGCCAACAATTCCGCACATAAGCCCTCCGTACTTCAATATATGATTGAAAGGAATAATGTGCGGACTCGTGGCGAAAAAGCGGAGAAATTTGTTGAATTTATTGCGATGATAGAAGTATCTTGGATGATACTGTTGTTTATTTGATGATAGCGGCTATTTATTTTATGATTATAGTATTATATAAATAAATACATATATATACGTTCAACACCTTGAAAAGTGTTGAAAATATGCAGAAATTGGAAAAATTCCAATTTTTTATAAAAAATTTTAAATTTTTTCATACAATATATCAAATAAGGGCTTGATTTATTGGTATATTTGTTGATAATATATACTTATATTATTATGTGTTCAGTCTTAATAAGGGGTTGAACGGAATTTTGAGGGAGATTTATGAGTGAAAATCAGAACACTGCTGTAACCGAAACGCAGCAGAAGTCAATTTTGCACAAGCTGTTTGGCTCTACGCCCGGCGATGGCGAATTGCAGCCCAAAGAGGGTATTAGCTATTCTCTTTGCGGATTTGGTCAAAACTTAGTTTGTACCGTTATCGGTTCCTATCTTACCGTCTTTATGACGGACGCAATCGGCTTCTCCGCACTTGCGGTCGCGCTGCTCATGCTGTTTGCACGTTTGTTCGACGCATTCAATGACCCGATTATGGGTTCAATCGTTGACAGAACGCGTACCAAGTGGGGTAAGTGCCGCCCGTACATGAAGTGGATGGCTTTCCCGATTGCGGCGATGACAGTCATATGCTTCCTGCCCTGGTTCCCAGCGACCAACGGCGGTTTTGCGGCGATTTCAGTTCTCTACATAGTTTGGGGTGTTCTCTACACGGTTGCTGACGTTCCGTATTGGGGACTTTCAACTGCAATGTCAAACGACACCTTCCGCAGAGGCAACCTGCTTACAATCGCCCGTCTTTTCTGTACGGCTGGTGCAGGTATCGTCACAGTTCTCACTCCTATCATCACGGACGCGGTTACATCTGGCGATAACGCAATCGTCAATGCAATTCAGTCATTGATGAATGCTTTGAATGGCGGCGACGAGGTTGTTGCAGGAAATACGGCATTCTTCGATATGTTTAGGAACCTCAATATAGAGCAGCTTCAAGAGCGCATTGCGGTTTTGGCTGCGACTATGTCGGCGGAGGAATATGGCGAACTCAGCAAGGCATTTACGGAAATCAATATGAATCTTGGCAACATAGGACAGAGTGGTTCTGAGCTGTTGGTGTTGAGAGATGCGGCAAAGGCAAGCATGATGCACGACCTCAGATTGACGTATTTCATCGTTGCGATTGTGTGCTGTGTAATTGCACTTCCGTTGTTCTTCCTTGGATATAAGAATACGATTGAGCGTAACCAGTCTTTGGATGCGCCTCCGTCACTTAAACACAACCTCAAGCTTTTGTTTAAGAATAAGCCCCTTATGCTCATAGTTCTTTCGGGTATCGGCGGTGCGGCAAGAATGCTGTTCACCTACACGGGCGGTTTGTATTTCGCAAAATACATCATGCAAAAAGAGGCAATGTATTCGCTCTTTACAATGGCTATTGTGCCGGGTGGCTTGATTGCTTCCTTGCTCGTTCCGTACTTCACAAAGAAATTCGGCAAAAAGAATACGTACATCTGGTCGCACATCGTAGGCGGCGTGGCAATGCTTATCGCGTTCCTCGTAGGTATCATTTTTGACCACGGCAACTATTCGAGCATTGCAACAACTGTCGTACTTATACTTGCACTCGTTATTGCGGGTATTCCGTCGGGCTTTGGTAACATACTTACCTACGCTATGATTGGCGACACCGTTGAGTATCTCGAGCTCAAAACTGGCGAGCGTGCAGAGGGTATCTGCTTTGCAATGCAGACTCTTATGAATAAGATTAGTATGGCTGTCGGCGCATTCGTCGGTGTTCTTGCTTACTACATGGCGGGCGTTGAAGCGGGTAACGCAAGTGCCGTTACGGCNGCAGGTAAGGATACAATGTGGACGATGCTCGTGCTTATCGCGGCAATATCCTTCTTCCTTACGGTNATTCCGCTNTTCTTCTACAAGTTCAATGAAAAGGAACAGCAAGCGGCTGTTGAGGANATAAAGAAGAGNAAGCTCGCGCTTGCAGGCGAGGGTTCGGCAGAGGTTGCTGAAGATAGCTTGACGGCGGCTGAAGAGGGCTTTGCTCCGATGGAGCTCTTCCCCAACGAGAGCAGCGCGGCAGTTCCGACGGATGAAGTCGANAAAATGTCTAAGGAAACNTTTGAAGACACCGAGGAATAATCAGTAAATGAGTTTGCCCGACTGCTTGAGTACNATTCAATCGGTCGGGCAAAACTATAGTTTGACATATTAGCAAAGAAACGAAGTATCTATATGGATGGCATTGACAACGTAAATAAGGGTGCGACTATGTTCGCTTCATTCAGGTCGCTGTTGCGCGCGTACAACGATTATTTGTCCGCCGCGGTGAGCGAGTACGACCTTTCTCCAAACGAGATAGTCGTATTGTCCAGCCTGCAAAACGTGTCAAGTGCAAGCCAGATTGCCAAGGAAGCGGGTGTTTCAAAGGCTCTTGTATCGCGCAGCGTTAAACTCCTTAAACAAAAAGGGCTTATAGAAGTGACAATATCCGCATTCGACAAGCGTGAGCAGGATTTGCGCCCAACAGACAGCGGCGTACAGCTCGCAGACGTNATAAAGCGCGCGAATGAGAGATTTTACAACGACGCTTTAAGTCACATCAATTCCGAGGCATTTGAAGTTACACAGTGGACATTAAAACTCATCATGACAAATCTCAATATCGAGGGAGGATTTGGGAATGAAGGTGACGAGGGATAAAACAGAAGTCGCAAGCGGCATATGCGCGGACGTAAAGCACGTGTGCAAGACGTTCGGCTGTCGCAATGCAGGCAGTGATGGCGAAAGACAAGCGGCAGAATTCTTTGCCGACAGGCTTTCAATTTGCGCTGATAGCGTGGATATGCAGGAGTTCGAGGTTCATCCAAACGCGCATACGGGTTGGATAGCGGTGAGCGTGACGTGCATACTCCTCGGCATATCGGCGTATTTCTTTTCTACGATGGTTGCACTGCTGCTGTTTATAGTGGGAGCTATACCCGTTGTATTCCAGTATATTTTGAACAAGCGCATGCTCGACCCGCTGTATAAGGTGCAGACNTCGCAGAACGTAACGGCACTCAAGAAGTGCAGCGGAGANGTGAAGCGNAGGCTGTANTTNGTGGCAAATATGGACGCATGCTTTGAGGATAGCATAAAGTACCGTCTTGGCGGCGTTATGCAAATTGCAACANTGGTGTTAGATGCAATAGGTGTGATATATTTTGCCGTCCTTTCAATCGCGAGATGGNCAANTGTCGGNGGTGTCGGTGCAAGCATAGCCGAGGGTTGGNCNTTATATGCAGGACTCGCGGGNTTGGCGTTTGTATTCCCTATTTTTACAAGCTACTTTGTGAAGAGTACAAANACCGTNATAGACGGTGCAAATGGCAATCTAAGCGGCTGTTTTGTTGCCGAAAGTGTGCTTAGCAGCTTGCAGGACGTGCAGCTTGAAAACACCGAGGTCGGCGTAATTCTGACTGGTAGCGGCGCAGTTGGCTTGCGNGGCGCAATGGCGTGGTGTGAAGCNAATGGCAATAAGATAGACAAGCANAANACTCTGTTTGTNAGCCTCAGCACCTTGCGNGAGCTTGGCAGCTTGAACGTCAACACAAGCGANCTTAGCGGAAGCGTACGCAATGACAGCAAAGCNGTAGACCTCGTGCTTAAAGCGGCAACCGACGCAGGCGTAAAGTGTTCAAGCGGCAGCATTCCNTTTGGNGCAACCGACAGNGCAGTGTTCTCTGCAAACGGCTTCAAGAGTGTCGGCATAGTCGCCATAAACCGCAAGCTNCCCGACTANTANAACACNNGNTANGATTCCTACGACAATNTGAGCGAGGAGTGCATNGCGGAGTGCTACNATCTNGCAATGAACATTGTAGAGAAAATCGAGCTATTGAGCGAATAGCATTGTCAAAGCCCTTATCCCTCGCAGTCATGTACTTCAGTACATNAGGCTGCGCGAGATAAGGGCNTTTTCGCGCTCTTCATCTCAATATCTCGATTTTACATTTCTCTAAAATGGNTTAGATGAAATACAAGAGTTGAACNCACGAGGTGTGNGTATNAATAAAGATTAAACAAAAAGCCGACGGAAAGGTCGGCTTTTTGATATGGGTCTCCACAAACGCCCCTAAGGGGTTCCCACAAACGTTCCTGTTTTGTGAGCAAATTTGTTGGGTAAATTCTTTACGGGGTGAATATAAAAGTATTATTGGTTTTGGTTTGCCTCTTGTATGCTTGATTCATCTTGTGCGATTGGTTCTTCTTGCACGATTGGTTCGTCTTGCTCGGGTGTTTCGGTTTCAGCGGCTTCGACATCAGTGTTATCAACGCTCAGCTCTTTGTTTTTTGAGAGTTTGGATTTGATAAATGATACGGAGCTTTTGCAGAGGTTTGCCACGTCCACAAACGGGTTTCGTCCGCCGAATGCGCGGCATTTGTTGTCGGGGAGATTTAGGTCTACAGTGAGTGACGCGCACAGCAGTATGACGAAGAAGGTTGGTCCAAAGAAGTTTACGTCCACCATTCCGCTTGCGTCAAATATGCCGACCGCGAAGAGAAGCGCAAGCACCGCCGTGTTTTTGCGAAGCACGAGCATGCTGCGGTATCTCCAGAAATAGAAGGCGGCAAATGTAATCAAACCGACCAAGCCCATGTTTGCCATAATCTGAACTATCGTGCAGTGATACCAATACGGCGTATAGTTGTCCTTTGCCATTTCGCCGAGCCTATAATCCCAGCCTGCGCCGAATACGGGCCATTTCTTGAACGCCTCGAACGCCTCGCGGAAGAGAGGGAAGCGACCGTTGTTGTTAAGACCTTTTGAAAGAACGGTTGTGATAAGCTTGCTAAGCTCCTCGCCGAATAGACCGACAAGCACGACCGCCGCGGCGAAAGCTACGCTTACGGTAACGCCGAAGGCAATCTTGTTTTCGGACTTAGCCATTACGTAGAGAAGCATTGCAGGAAGGGCAATCGTTGTAAAGAGAATTGCGCCTCGGCAGCCAGTTACCAGCACGAGTGCAAACTCTACAAGAGCGACAAGCACGTATATAGGCGTAAGCTTGTTTTTCTTGATGCAGAAGTACAGCGAGGCGGGAATGCTCATTGCAAGCACGGGCGCGACGTTGTTGGCTCCTGCCCAGCCCATATTGACGGATTTGTTTTTGATAGCGTCTACGAGCATATCGAAGCTGTCCATTTTTGCAAAGTAGACAACCATTTCAAGCGCGATAACAATACCTGATACAAACAGAACCTTGAGCATATACTCGGGAAGCTTTCCCCTTTCCTCGTCGTCGTAATTTGTAACGTAGAGGAAGGTGTAGCCAATCGCCATAACGAACACAAGCGCTAACGCGGCAAGCACCGCAAGCGGATGCTCATACGGACAGCCCACGCCGCCGAACGCAAACGGAATTATAAGTGCGATAAGCGCTACGTGGAAACCCTTTATGCGAGTGGGGTGCAACACCTTGAAATCACGCTTATATCGCACAAGGCTGAATACCATTGCGGCGAGCAGGAGTATGACAAGCACAAGCAGAGGTGCGTAATCGTCAAGCCTGTGTCGCGGTGAGCTTATCACAAACGTAAACGACGAGAGCAGGCACAAAAGGTGTTTTGTCTTTCTGTCAAAGAAGAGGGGAAGCAACGCAAACACCGCCGCGATGCACAGCATAGGCACCCAAACGTCGGCAGCCCAGCCGATAAATA